>JBEIEK010000020.1:0-33846 GCA_040382995.1 Planctomycetaceae bacterium | reverse complement strand
CTTTAATTCGTATGGTGCGATTATTGAGTTTGACGTGCGCAACAGTCTGCTGATTGATACGGGCTACATTGTCGCGTTCGAAGACACGTTGCAGTACAGCGTGCAGGTGCTTCGCGGCGCCCGCCCTGCCAAAACAATCAAGAACTTTCTCTTTGGCGGCGAAGGCCTTGTCTGTCACTTTTCGGGGCAGGGCAAAGTTTGGGTCCAGACGCGGTACGTCTATCCGCTGCTGCAGTGGGTTTACCCATTTCGGCGCGTTCAGCGGGAAAGCTGAACGCGTCGTTGCGTCGGCAGCACCAGTGGTTGCGGCTGCGTTTACAGCTTCACAGGCTGGAATCGCAAAAAAGAATACGGCCGGGCGAGAAACATCCCGTCATTTCCGAGGTTGACGACATTTCGTCGCCCCAGCCAGACGGTGCCCGGGATGGGATCAGCGGAAGAGGATGCGATTGCGATCCGGTCCGGCGTCGAAGAGATCGAGGGTTCTGGAGACGTAGAGCACGTCGTTGCCGAGTCCACCGATGAGGTTATTGCGACCGGCTTGTCCGTTGAGGGTGTCGTCGCCGTGGCCCCCGTCGAGATAGTCGTCGCCATTTCCGCCCATGAGGTTATCGTTGCCGGTGCCTCCGATCAGCCGATCGTTGCCAGCACCGCCGATCAGTCGATCATTGCCGGCTCCGCCATTCAGTTCGGCGGAAATCTGCAGGCCAGCAGCGATGGTGACCAGGTCGTTGCCAGCCCCGGAATCGACGAAGATCCGACTGACAGAGGCCACGGGTGTGCTGAGGCGGGTGAGGCCATTGATGACGACGCTGATGCCGGTGGTACCAACGTTCACAGCGATGTTATCAAGAGCGTTCGAGCCGAAGACGTTGAGAGTGGAACCCACAAGTCGGGCGGCGGGCTGCATTGGGAGCATGCGGGAGGCAACCCAGTTGCCGAGGGCGCGTCCGGCTGTGAGTCCGGCTTTGTTATCGAATCCGAAATGAATGCCACCATAGATGCGGCTCATGCCAGCTTCGTTGGCGGCGGCTGTGAAGGACCTGAAGGTGCGATTCGCCACGGTCGCGACTTCTGATGTGGCCGTGAACGTAATGGTGTCGGTGCCGTAGAAGGCGGCCAATACCGCGGCGGCGGAGCTGCTGAAGGTGCTGTGGCCGGACGTGTAGGAGGGAAATGCGGGCGTATTCAGCAGGGGCTGCCAGTTCGGGTCTGCCGGGGTTCCGAAATTTCCATCATTGCCGCCGTTCTGGATGGCGGTGATGGGACGCCAGTAGTCATAAAAGTACTTGGCATCCCAGCAGGAGATGGCCGCATCAGCAAGAGCGATGTTGAGGAGCGCGTACATGCGGCTGGCTTCGGGTGTGGAGAGGTCCTGTTGGACGGCAACTGTCTTTGCGATCATGTTCCACTGGCCTGGGGGTGTAGCAGTTCCGGGACCACCTGCCCAGAAGAACGCTGTGGCCGTTTGATCAGCGTTCCGCACGGTGCTGGTGCTTGAACCGAGCTGGCGGACGAGTGCGAAAGCGGAGGAATATTCGGTGGTGGTGATCTTGGGAGGGGCGGGCGGGCGGAACTGAGAGCCGATGGTCATGGACCACGGCTTGACACCGCCCCATTGTGGGAGCACGGCTGGAGCCAGTGCGGGAGTGGTGGGGGCCCAGCGTCCGGGCAAGCCGGATGGAGTGTAAGGTGAAACCACATCCTTGCCATCAGCAGCGCGGAGTGTGAGGATACTGGTTGCGGCGGCCCGTCCGGCGTTAACACCGTCTGTTGTGGCGGCGTCGACAGGCAGCGTGGCCATGGTGCTGGCGAGAGCGGCATCGAAGACGGCCACCTGAGTGGGGAACAGGCTGACGAGCACATCGCGGGCGGCGTTGGCGACAGCGGCGTCGACGGAGGCCATTGGTGACACGGCGGCGACACCGGAGTAAGACTGGTAGCGACCTTCGATGGAGTTGACGGCATCGAATACGGCTGTGCTGACCATGGCCAATGCCCGTGAGCTGAGCGGAGGAGCAGGGCGTACGTCGCGAATGGCCTGCAGGGTGATGTCATTCCAGGAATGGACAATTGCTGCGGCCAGCAGTTGGCGATCTTCGAGCAGTTGAATCCCGGCTGCTGTGGGGGACTGGGAGGTCACCCGTCGACGGCGATGGTTTCCGACAGCGATGGAACGCAGGGACTGCAGCAAATGAGCGATCATGGTGGGCTTTCAGGGGAACTGCAGGCGTTGGTGGAGGGGAAAAACTGCATGGGAGGGCTGCGACTACACAGCAGCAGCCAGTGCCTGACCTCGCCGGGAGAAAGTTCTGTGCCAGCCTGGGACCCGCCTCAGGAAAATCGCACCTGTCCGGCGCGGGGAAGGCATCGGGATTCCCGTCCGGCGCCCCAAAAAGAGTCTGGTGAGCTGGCTCTGACGGGCTGGAGCCGGGTACTATCTGCAGCAGATTCGCCGGTCCCGCGGGGGTGGTTTGATTATTCCACTGTTGCGAAAAATTTTTTCGTCGGTTAACTGCATGTGGTGCTGCTGAACCCTGGCTCTTCAAAGGCATATTTCAATGCGTTTACAGTCTGTTCAATATTCACGCCGCCTGTTTACGGCTGGGTTATTCGCGGGTGTGTGTGGTGTTGCCGGAATGCCACGCAATTCAGCTCAGGATTCGCCTCGGGTCACCGCACCGCGAGCGACGGATGGCGACGAGCGTCATGAACCGGTCTGGGACGAATTGTTCACGATCACAGTCGGAGCTCGTGGAGGAGAAGGGGATTTCTCCGGCACATCCGAACGCGTGCTGCAGGCAGCAGTGGACAGCGCCGCTCGCAACGGCGGAGGCACAGTGCGATTGCTGCCCGGCACCTGGAAGCTCCGCAATTCCGTCTTTTTGCCCTCCAAAGTGCGTCTGGTGGGCAGCGGAGTCGACACGGTGCTCACCCGTCCTGAATCCGTCACAACGCTGCTCACTGCAGACTCCGACTGGTACGACCAGGAGGTTTCGCTGTCAGATTCCGCCGGCTTTCAGGTGGGTGACGGGGTGTTGCTGCGGGCGGTGAATCCGCACAACGGCGCTGCAACTGTCATCAAGCGAACGCTCACAGCCCGCAGTGGCAATCGCTTTCGGCTGAACAACGGTCTTCGCGAGAATCTGTGGCTGTCCGGTAAACCCACCTGCTCCACTCTGTATCCGCTGCTGACCAGCGAATACACGGCCGATGTGGTGATCGAAAATCTGGTGCTGGACGGCAATCGCGGTCAGACAGAGCATCTTGACGGCAACTATGGCGGTTGTATTTTTCTGCAGGACTGCAATCGCTATGTGATTCGCGGCGTGACAGCTCGAAACAACAACGGCGATGGCATCAGTTTTCAGATTTGTCACGACGTGCGGGTTGAAAACTGTCATTCCCACGACAACGCGGATCTTGGCGTGCATCCGGGTTCCGGATCTCAGCGACCGGTGATTCTGCAGAATCGGCTGGAACGGAACAGCCAGGGGCTGTTCTGGTGCTGGGGTGTGAAGTACGGGCTGGCAGAGGGCAATCAGATCATCGAGAACCGACTTTATGGTGTTTCCATCGGCCACAATGATACGGACAACGTGATGCGGCGAAATGTGATTCGCGGCAGTGGTCAGTTTGGAGTGCTGTTTCGGAACGAGGACCGCGGGCTGGATTTCTGGCCCAACCGCAACGTGCTCGAGGGCAATGTGATCGAGGACAGTGGCGGTGCGGAGGGTGTGGCGATTGAGGTGTTGGGGAAGGTCCGTGATCTGACCTTCACCGGCAACACGATTCGCGAGACTCGAGAGCCGGCGAAACGCGTGGGGATTCGGATCAGTGCCGAAGCCGGTGCGGTGACGCTTGCAGAGAACACGTTCAGCGGACTCAGCGCCGACGTGCAGGATCGCCGCAAGGGCTGACGTCCTTCCGCCCCCACAACATTTCGAAAATCCTCGCCCCAGCCACCAAAACAACCGTTATGCAACTGCAACTGCTGATTACACCCTCGGGGCGGCTGATCTGTGAACTGGACCGAGCTTCTGATCCGTCATGGTCAGAGTGTCAGCTGGAGGAGTCCGTGGCGGACGGTGCTGCGGGGGCATTCGCGGCATCCAGTGCCTCAGGATTGCTGTATCTGGCCACCATTGCTCAGACGGCTTCACTTCCGCTGCCGCTGGTTTTCTGGCGCGGCTGGAGTCGGCGGATTCTGCAGGGTTTGTCGAGGCTTGATGAGGAACGAATTGAGCGGCTTGAGGAGTCGGTGCAACGTGGAAAGCGGGGAAGCGAAGCTGCGTCGGCGGAATTTCCAGAGCCACCCGCTGATTCCGAGTTGACGGCCATCATTGATTCCGCTCCCCCGATGCGTGGCCTTGAATATCTCACACCGTCACTGCTGCAGCAGCTCTGGCGGGAGGTTCTGGGTGAGTTTGCGGTCCGGGCGGGCCAGCTGCAGAATGGCTGCCGTGAACTGCTGCGGAATCTGAACCCCGATCTGCATCTGCTGGGACGCGTGACGCTGCATCTGGCTGAGAACAAGCGGGATCCGGAGCGTCCATTTGCGTTTCTGGCGACATGGGCCAGTCGGCTTTCGAACCGTTCGCAGGTTCAGCATTTACCTCTGGCCGAGGCGCTCCGGCATTTCGCCGCAGAGAAGGACCAGCAGAAGCTGGCGGAACTGCTGGTGCCGGTGCGTGAGGCAGCGTCGCGGTGTGGTCTGATCGAAACCCTGCTGAGCACCAAAGCCATCTTCAGGCCTCAGGCATGGACTGCAGATCAGGCGTGGGCCTTTCTGCAGGCGGTGCCTGAGATGGAGCGAGCGGGGTTGATTGTGCGGGTGCCGGACTGGTGGTCTGCCCGTCGCACTGCAAGGCCTTCCGTGCAGGTGCGGATTGGGGATGGCCGACCAACCGGCGTGGGTCTGGACATGCTGCTGGATTTTTCAGTGGATCTGGCGCTTGACGGGGTGCCGCTGACGGCCGAGGAGCGTCGCAGGCTGCTGGCGGCGGGCGAGGGGCTGCAGCTGCTGCGTGGCAAGTGGGTGGAGGTCAATTCAGAAAAGCTCAAGGAGGCCCTGAAGCAGTGGCAGACGCTCAGGGACCAGCACGCCGACGGCATTACTCTGCTTGAAGGGATGCGGCTGCTTGCGGGAACGCGCCTGCAGAGCAATGACGACACCCCTGAAGACGCGACAGGGAACTGGGCGGGAGTGACTGCGGGAGACTGGCTGGGGCACGCATTGCGGGAGTTGCGGGAACCCGGGAGTGATTTGCAGTGTCAGCCGGGTGAAGGTTTGGCGGCAACGCTGCGGCCGTACCAGGCCGCCGGTGTGCGGTGGCTCTGGCAAATGCTGCAGCTGGGGCTGGGGGCGTGTCTGGCGGACGACATGGGGCTGGGCAAGACGATACAGGTGATAGATTTGATCCTGCGGCTGAAGTCAGGTGCAGGAACTCTGCCGGCGGCTCGCGGCCGGCGGGCAGTCGCCCGCGGTGCGGCGGGTGCGGCGACTGCAGCGGGTTCTGCTGCGATGCACTTTCTGCTGGTGGTCCCGGCTTCGCCGATGGGCAACTGGAAGCAGGAGCTGCAGCGTTTTGCGCCGCAGCTGCGGGTACTGGTGGCTCATCGTTCGGAATGTGAGGCAGAGACACTGCGGCAGCTGGAACAGGAGCCCTCCGAGGTGCTGCGGGGCACGGACGTGGTGGTGACGACGTACCAGGTAGTGCGTCGAGCGGAGTGGGTGTTTCGCATTCACTGGCGGCTGGCGGTACTGGACGAGGCGCAGGCAATTCGCAATCCGGGATCCAGCCAGTCAAAGGCGGTGCGGCGTCTGCAGTCATCTTCGCGAATTGTGCTGACGGGCACACCGGTCGAGAATCAGTTGGGTGATCTGTGGCCTCTGTTCGACTTCTGCAACCCGGGTCTGCTGGGAAATCTCAAACAGTTCAGCGACTTTATTAAGCGTGTGTCGCGTGATCAGGATGCGTCGGCTGCTGCCGCGCTGCGGAAGCTTGTTCGTCCCTGTATTCTCAGGCGCATGAAGACGGACCCCGGAATTGCACCGGATCTGCCGGACAAGACCGAACTCACAGTGCAGTGTGGTCTGGCTCCGAAGCAGGCTGTGCTGTATCAGCAGATTGTTGACGAAGTTGCGAAGCAGCTGAAGAAGGTGGATGGCATGCAGCGGCGGGGGCTTGTGCTGTCCATGCTGATGCGGCTCAAGCAGCTTTGCAACCACCCCTCGCTGCTCTTGAATCAGCCCGCTTTTGCACTGGAAGACAGTGGCAAATTTCAACTGCTGAAAGGACTTTGCGAGTCGATTGCGGAGCGGCAGGAAAAGGTGCTGGTGTTCACGCAGTTTCAGACACAGTGCGAACCGCTGGCGGAGTTTTTGAAGGGCGTCTTCCGTCGCAGTGGTCTGGTGCTGCACGGGCAGGTGCCGGTGGGTAAGCGTAAGCTGCTGGTGCAGCAGTTTCAGGAGCAGGATGAGAATGCGTTTTTTGTGATCTCGGTAAAGGCAGGCGGCACGGGACTGAATCTCACGGCGGCTTCGCACGTGATTCATTTCGACCGCTGGTGGAATCCGGCGGTAGAGAATCAGGCGACGGACCGGGCATTTCGAATTGGTCAGAAACGCAGCGTGCTGGTGCAGAAGTTTGTGTGTCGAGGAACTCTGGAAGAGCGGATTGATCAGATCATTCGTGACAAGCAGGCGCTCGCTGCGGATATTCTGGGAGATGGTTCTGAAACTCTGCTGACAGAGATGAACGATCGGGAGCTGATGGACTTTGTGGCGCTGGATCTGTCGCGTTCTGCGATCGAGGACTGACGCCTTGCTCTGTTTGCTCTGTCACTTCGAATTCCATATAACGTCATCGGCTGTTGCTGAACGTGCAGCACCAGCCCGCTCCGGATTGATGGGACGCAGCACAGGTCAGGATTCAGTTATGTCGTGGTCAGATCGCTGGGCGCCGTATGTGTCGGTGGATACCAAAATTCGTCAGGCCACCGACCTGGCAAAGAAGCATGCCAAAGCAAAGGGCCGCAGTCCTCAGCCGGTAACTCTCGCGGGCCACAAGATTGCCACAACCTTCTGGGGCAAAGCATGGTGCGACAACCTCGAAACATGGAAGGACTACGACAACCGACTGCCGCGTGGGAAGACGTATCTTCGCAACGGGTCTGTGGTGGACCTGTTTGTTTCAAAGCTGCAGGTCGATGCCATCGTCGCTGGTTCCGAGCCTTACCGCATCAGCATCAAATTCACTCAGCTTCCCGAAGCTCGCTGGAAGAAACTGCGCAGCGAGTGCACCGCCAGCATCAACTCGCTGCTTGACCTGCTCGCCGGAAAATTCTCCAAAGGCCTCATGGAACTGCTCACCAGCACCCGCACGGGGCTCTTTCCGGCTGCCGGTGAAATGCGGATGTCCTGCGACTGCCCCGACAGTTCAAGATGCTGCAAACATCTGGCAGCTGTGTTTTATGCGATCGGCGCGAAACTGGATCATCAGCCGGAACTGTTGTTTGCGCTTCGGGGAGTGGATCATCAGGAGCTGGTGGCTCATGCCACCTCCGCTGAGAATCTCGATCGCGAGCTCAAATCCGCCGGTTCCAGTGAACTGCAGACGGACGATCTGGGACAGCTGTTTGGCATTGACCTTGCCACTGGTCCTGTGGTGCCTGATCCAGCGCCGGCGACGATTACCGAAACGCCGCCGGAAACTACAAAAAAGCGGTCGAAAAAGTTGGTCGCGAGCAAGGCACTTCAGCCACAGCCACAGCCATCAGTTGTCCCTGCTGCCACGGCAGAACCTGACACCCGGCCGACAAAAGCAGCTCGGCCGAATTCCCGCAGGAAGCCGGCAAAGACGGCTTTGGTTTCCAATGAAGCTGCTGCTGTGACGGCCCCAGCGCCGCGGTCGCCAGCCGGGAAGTCCAGGGCCGGACAGCCAAAGGTGAAGGCGTCAAAGGCCAGCACCCCGGCTGCAGCCGCTGCGGACACCGCTTCCGGCGCACTTCTGTCTGCAATCGCCCTGAAGCTGACCAACGCCAGCAAAAAAACCACCGCGGCTGCAAAGCCCGCACGTCGTGGGGCCGTGAAGAAGTCTGCGAAGTGATTGTCAGTGAATGCGGTTGTATCCATTCAAAGCCGCCACGCGGTAGGCTTCGGCCATGGTGGGGTAGTTGAATGTGGTGTTGATGAAGTACAGCAGTGAGTTATTGGGGGCAGGCTGCGTCATGATGGCCTGGCCGATGTGAATGATCTCGCTGGCGTTGACACCAAAGCAGTGCACACCGAGGATTTCCAGGGTTTCGCGGTGGAACAGGAGTTTCAGCATTCCGATGGGTCGGCCCATGATCTGGGCTCGGGCAAGTGCCTTGAAGCTGGAGTGTCCGACTTCGTAGGGCACGCAGGCTTCGGTGAGTTCACGTTCGGTGCGACCGATACTGCTGATTTCGGGGCTGGTGTAGATGCCTGTGGGGATGTCGGCGATGCGAAATTTGTCAGAACCGGCATCGCCCAGATGTCGGGCGGCGTAGCGTCCCTGAATGTAGGCGGCACTGGCCAGCGCGGGGACTCCGATGACGTCTCCGACGGCATAGATGTGTGGCTGAGCCGTCTGAAAGTTTTCGTTGACGTCCAGTTGTCCGCGATGGTTGGGCTGAATGCCGGTGTTTTCGAGCCCAAGTCCTTCGGTGTTGCCGGTGCGTCCATTGGCCCAGAGGAGGACGTCGCTTTTGAGTTGTTTGCCGGATTTCAGGTGCACGACGACGTGGTCATCGAAGGCTTCAAGTCGATCGAAGGTTTCGTTGTGTCGGATGCGGACACCGGTATCGCGCATGTGGTAGGCGAGGGCATCGCAGATTTCGTCATCGAGGAATTCAAGCATCCGGGCGCGGGTGTTAACGAGATTGAGCTTGACCTGGAGGTTGCGGAACATGGATGCATATTCGCAGCCGATCACTCCGGCGCCGTAGATCGTCATGGATTTGGGCGTTTCGGGGAGATTGAGGATGGTGTCGCTGTCGAAGACGCGGGGGTGGCTGAAGTCCACATCAGGTGGTCGGTAGGGGCGTGAGCCTGTGGCGATGATGAAGTGTTCAGCGGAGGCGATGGTGGTGCTGCCGTCTTCGTGTTCGACCTGAATGCGGTGGGGATCAAGGAAGCGAGCCTGTCCGGCGAGGACTTCGACGTCGTTGCGGTCATAAAAGCTGCGGCGCATGGAGACCTGCTGATCGATCACAGCCTGAGCGCTGCGGCGGAGGTCTCTGAAGCTGATCTCGAGGTTGATGTTGAGTTGTCGGAAGACGGGTGAGGAGTTGACATCCATCAGCCGATAGATGGCGGCTCTGAGAGATTTGCTGGGGATGGTGCCGAGGTGCGTGCAGGCGCCGCCGATGCGGGGCATGCGTTCGACGGCGCAGACGCGTTTGCCCTGTTTGGTGGCTTCCATGGCAGCGCCTTCGCCGCCGGGGCCTGTGCCGATGACAACGACGTCGAACTTTTTGTCTGCGGGATGTTGCATGTGAGATCCTGGGCCGGTAATCAACGGGAGAGCTGCTCGCCTGCTGCTTCCTGCTGAGAACTGTGAAGTCCGCAGTGTCTGAGGAGTGCTTCGGGATCGGGGTCGCGTCCGCGGAAATCGCGATAGATTTCGAGCGGGTGGCGGCTGCCGCCCTGGGCAAGGATGGTGTCACGGAAACGCCGGCCGATTTCGCGAATGGCGGTGGAATTTTCCAGACCAGCCTCCTCGAATGCACCAAACGCGTCCGCGCTTAACACCTCTGCCCACTTATAACTGTAGTAACCGGCAGCATACCCGCCGGCAAAAATGTGCTGAAAAGAGCAGAGAAAGCGATTTTCGGGAAGTGGTGGGAGGAGGCTGGTAATGGAGAGCACCCGCCGTTCCGCGTCGAAGGGGGTGTCGTCGCCCGTGGGGTCGAACCCATGGTGCAGGGACATGTCGGTCATGCCCAGCTGAAGCTGGCGCAGAAGCTGGCTGGCCGCCCGCCATGTTTTTGCCCGGCGCAGTTTCTGGTAAAGTTCTTCCGGAAGTGGTTCGCCGGTTAAGTAGTGGCGAGCCATATTCATGAGTGTTTCTCGGTGCAGGCACCAGTTCTCCATGAACTGGCTGGGCAGTTCGACGGCGTCCCATTCAACACCGTTGATTCCCGCGGCGTCGCGTTCGTCGACAGTAGTCAGCATATGCTGGAGGCCGTGGCCGAATTCGTGAAACAACGTTTCCACTTCACGAAAGGTCATCAGCGAAGGAACTCCGGCAGCGGGCGGAGTGCTGTTGCAGATGAGATGGGCGACGGGCAGTCGAATACCGAGGGGGCCGACGGAACGGGTGATGCAGTCGTTCATCCAGGCGCCGCCGCGGTTGTTGTGGGGGCGTGAGTAGGGATCGAGGTAGAAGCCGGCGATGTGTCGATCCTGCTCATCAAACACCTGGTAGAACCGCACATCCGGGTCCCACGTGGGTGCTGAGGTGTCGTCGCGCTGAATGCGGATCCCGAAGAGTGTCTGCGAGAGCTGAAAGAGACCTTCGAGGATGCGATCGAGGGAAAACCACGGACGGAGCTGTTCTTCGGTGAACTGGAAGCGTTCTTCGCGGAGGCGTTCGGCCCAGAAGGCGATGTCCCAGTGTGCGAGCGGACCGGAGTGTCCTGCGGCCTGGGCGAATTCAGTGAGTTCTTCAAGTTCTTTTTTGGCGGGGTCGAAGGCTGCCAGCAGGAGTTTGTCGAACATCTGCTGCACGGCAGCGGTGTCTCCCGCCATTTTGCGGGTGAGGCTGAGATCGGCGAAGCAATCGAATCCGAGCAGTTGGGCCTGTTCTTTGCGGAGTTTCAGGATCCGCGTGATCAGGGGGGAATTATCGAATTCACCGGCTGATGCCCTTGTAATCCATGCTCGATAAACGGTTTCACGCAGGTCGCGGCTGCGACAGTGTTCCATGAAGGGGCCGAAGGAGGGGTGATCGAGTGTGATTCTCCAGTGGCCGGCAGCGGCGGTGGCAGGGGGGCGGTCTTTATGTTCGGGGGCCGCAGACCAGGCTGCAGCGGCCAGCCGCAGCAGTGTTTCGGGGAGTCCGTCGACGGCGGCGGGTTCGTGGAGATCGAGTGACCAGCGTTTGGTGGCGTTGAGCAGGTTGTTGGAGAAGTCTGAGCCGAGCTGCGAAAGTTCCTGTTCGATGGCATTGAAACGTTCGCGCTGTGCGCCCTGCAGGGCGATTCCGGAAAGTTCAGCCGATTGAATCATGCGGGTGATGATGCGTTGTCGTGCGTTGCTGAAGCCCATCCATTCCGCTGACCGTCGAATCTGCAGCAGACGCTGGTAGATGACTTCGCTTTGCCGCAGTGCAAGCCCGAAGGCGACGACGTCTGCCAGCGCCGCGTCGTGGGCTTCACGAAGTTCGTCTGAGTTGGCGACGCTGAGCAGGTGCCCGACTGGCGACCACGAGTACTCGAAGGAAATGTCGATTTTTTCAAGGGGCTCCATGAGCGACTGCCAGGAAGCGTCGGGGGTCTGCTCTGCGTGTTGCAGAAGTTCACGGCAGCGTTTAAGCATTTCGTGGGCGGCCGGCTGAACATGTTCCGGGCGGATGCGGTCCCAGGGCGGCAGGCCGGATTCGGTGAGCAGTGGATTGGTGGCGAGTGTCATAGTTTGGTTTGCCGCGGTGGGAGGGGCGGTGATGTGATCGCGGTGAGAGGCACAGAGCGTACAGCGCTGTTGTACAGGCAGGGCCACGAGCAGCGAAGTGCAGATGGGGAAAGATTGCAGACCTGATAAAAATTCGCGTTACGCAATTTTTCCGGGAAAGAAAAGTCTGTGGAACAAAAAAAGTCAGTCGGAAAAAAAGGTCCGGCAAGATTTCAGAGACCAGCCAGCCGCGATTGATGAAGCTCCGGTTCCGCGGTATAACGCCATGCATCTTCTCAGCACGATGCTCGCCTGCTTCAAGATTCATACTCCCGTCAGCCCATCTGCCAGGCAACGTCCTCTTCGTGCTGTCTCCTTTTCACCGCCTCCTGTCGCTCAAGCTTCGATCAACTCGATCAGCCTTGTCTGCCTCTGCAGTCAGGTGGCGTTCTATCTTTCACAGGCTGCCGATTCTCCATGCAACTTCACCAGCTCGATCTCGTTCCCGGTGATTCAGTTCGCGTTGGCCGCTTTATCGTCACGATCGTGGCTGTCGACGGTGGCCAGGTTCAGCTGCACATCGAGGACCCCGAGAACGGGACTGATTTCTGGACCGATCCGTTCAATGCATGCGAGGTTGAGGACGCAGAACTGGTGGCCGTCTGATTTCACAGCGACAACAGCAGGATGGCCTTTACGGATCGTGGGCAAAGCCGCGATGGTGAATGAACGGTTGAAGCACACATTGCGGTGGCTCAGACACGGCTCCGCACATCTCCGCTGATAAGCCAGTGGCTCGTTCAAATCACCACGAACGCCCGGTGGTGACCACCCGGTGGCCTTGAAGTTCTCTGGAATCCTGTGAACGGACCGGTGAAGACTCGTGCGGGCGAGACTCCTGCCGAGCCACCGAATGCTGGTCCGCGCTGTGAGAAATTGGCAGTGTTTTTGCGGAGCAGCAGGGATCGGTGCAGCGCTCGCAGCAGGGATGCGGCTCAGCAGGAGCTTCGCCCTCCCCGGCACCGACTTCTGCCAGACAGTCAACGCTATTGGGTAACCGCCCGGTGGCCTGCGGCCGATGTTAATCGGCCTGCGCTGTACTGATTCGTTCTCACTGCGACAGTTCAGGCCACTTCAATCACAGCCTTGATCACTCCCGTTTCAGGCCGCGTGAAAGACTCGAATTGCTCAATCAACTGGCCCCACGGCGTTCGGTGAGTAATCCACGGAGTAGTGTTGATCGTCCCGTCTTCGATCAGGCGGATGATTCTGCGGAAGTCCTCCGGGAGCGCGTTCCTTGAAGCTTTCAGCGTGATCTCGGGGCGGTGCAGAGTGGGATGGGTGAAGGCTACTTCCTCGGTGGTGATCCCCACATAGACCAGGGTTCCGGTGTGAGCACACCAGCGGAGCGCGGTGGACATGGAGTGGCGGTTTCCAGTGGCATCTGTGACCACGGCAAAAAGATCGCCGGCTGTAATCTCCTGAAGCTGCTTCAACGCGCTGTCGTTGTCTCGGAACAGCACTGTGTTTTCAATGCCATAGGTGCTGCGGACAAAGTCCAGACGCGACTGAACCATGTCCATGACGGTGATGCGAGCGCCTGTGAGCCGGGTGAATTCGAGCGTTGCCAGGCCGATCGGTCCGGCGCCGATGATCAGAGCATGATCACCGGGGCCAGGATTTCCGCGTTCATTGGCATGGCAGCCGATGGCGAGTGTTTCGACGAGTGCGAGTTGTTCGTAGTTAAGTTGAGTTGAGGGATGCAGTTTCTCAGCACGAATCACAAATCGTTCGCAGAGTCCGCCATCGATCATCACGCCAATCACATTCAGCGTGGTGCAGCAATTGCTGCTGCCGCGGCGGCAGGCATAACAGCTGCCGCAGTTCATGTAGGGTTCCACACTGCAGCGATCGCCGGGTTTGACGTGAGTCACCCCGGGGCCGACTTCGAGCACTTCGACGCCGAGTTCGTGTCCGGGAATTCGCGGGTAGCGGAAAAACGGAAACTTACCCAGATAACCGCTCAGATCTGTCCCGCAGATCCCCATACGGTGCGTGCGGACCAGCACCTGTCCGGGGCCGGGAGGTGCGGGTTCGGCGATGTCCACGAATTCAAAGCGGCGAGGTTCTTCGAGGCGGATGGCTTTCATTGGGCGAGCTTCAGACTTTCTGCAGACGGGTGATGCGACCGGTGGCAACCCACTCGGCAACGTAGATATCGCCATTCGGGGCAAAGCAGGCGTCGTGAGGATGCACAAACTGGCCGTCTTTCCACTGGTCTGGCTTGCCGCGCAGATCCTTGACTTCATCCAGCCGTTCAACTGCCCGACCAAGCCGCGCGACGACCTCGTTCTTTTCGTTGAGCAGTGTGACGCAGGACCTGAGTTCGGGGACCAGCATCAGCGAACCGAGTGTGTCGATATTGGCCGGCAGACCGAAACCTTCCAGAGTTTCCCGATAGACGCCGTCCATGGAGAAAATCTGCAGGGTATTGTGAGCGCGATCCGTGACAACAATGGACGCTTCCCGGCCAGGCCGGTTGTCCACCCACAGGCCGTGCGCCGTGTTGAACTTCCCCTTGCCGTCTCCGGCGCCGCCAAAATGGCCCTTCCAGTTGCCTTCGCTGTCGAAGCGATGGATGCAGAAGGTGCCATAGCCGTCGGCCAGCAGGAAACCGCCGTCGTCAAGAAACGCAAAGTTGGTGGGCAGGAAGCCACTGCGATTCCATGAGGGTTCGGTCGACGTGTTTTCGCCTGCCGCATAGATGCCGGATTCCATGGGAGCTTTTTTGTACCAGACGATTTCGCCGTTGAGCGTCAGCTTGGCGAATGCCTTGACCTGCTGATAGGCAGCCACATAGAGAAACTCCTGTGAACCTTCCTGGCGGACTTCGATTCCATGCCCACCACCCTGGAATTGGGCCCCAAATGCACGGATGAATTTTCCCTGCGGATCAAATACGAAGATGGACGGATGATCCTTCTGTTCGCGACGGCCTTCGTGGATCACGTACAGATTTCCGGCTTTGTCCAGCGCGACGTTGTGGGTGGTTTGCCAGGTGTATTTGTCCGGAAGCTGCACGAACGCATGGTTGACGCGGTACTGGTAGTCCCCTTCGCCAATCACCGTTTCAGCACCGGTGCGGGAACGGGTGTGCACAGCGGGAGCAGAGCGGGTCACCGCGGCAGCGGCTGCAAAGGTGCCCGCGGTCAGGGCCGAGCGAAAGAAACGACGTCGGGTGGGGGAGTTCATCGGTGGGGTTCCTGCAAATCAGGCGAATCGAAACGACTCGGATACACACGGCAGGTGTGTGGTGTAGCAGGAGGCTGGGTCAGAATCCAGGGAGGGCTGTTCTGAGGGGCCGTATTAGAGTCCCCGCTGCACGATTTTGACGGATTTCTTTCAGTTTCCGTCAGGGAGGTGATGGAATGGGTGAAAGATGGGGGTTTCTTGAACAGGAAGCCTGGCCTGTGGTGAATCCCGTGCCAGGTTGCAGTGTTTTCAGCCGTTGCACAGGGTGGGATACCCGGGCGAACTGACCTGGACACTGTCGCAGGTTCCCGTCAGACTATGCGGCTTCTGTGGTGGTTATTGGGCATCCGATCGGGAAGTTGTTTTTCATGTCGCGTTCGATGGACAAAATTGTGGCTCTCTGCAAACGCAGGGGCTTTATCTTTCAAAACTCCGAAATCTACGGTGGCCAGAACGGTTTCTGGGATTACGGTCCGCTTGGCACAGAGCTGAAGCGGAACGTCCGCGATGTGTGGTACCACGACATGGTGTCGGCCCACAACGAACTGCTGCAGCCGTCGGGGGCGCCATCGACCTTCCAGATGGTGGGGCTGGAATCGGCCATCATCATGCATCCTCAGGTCTGGAAATGTTCCGGCCACTACGATTTGTTTCACGACATGATGGTGGACTGTCACGCCTGCAAGGGGCGATTTCGCCAGGACCACATGCCGTCAACTCCGTGCCCGCAGAAGCCCAGCAAAATGGTGGGTGAGCACAGCGGGTGCAAGCTGACGGCGCCTCGTGAATTCAACCTGATGATGAAAACCATCATTGGTGCTCTGGGTTCTGAAGAGGACGCGGCCTTTCTGCGTCCGGAAACGGCTCAGGGGATCTTTGTGAACTTCAAGAACGTCGTCGACAGTTCCCGTGTGAAACTGCCGTTCGGCATTTGCCAGGTTGGCAAAAGTTTCCGCAACGAGATCACTCCCAGAAACTTCACCTTCCGGTCGCGTGAATTCGAACAGATGGAGATTGAGTTTTTCTGTCATCCGTCGCAGTCGCGCGACTGGTACACGTACTGGCGCGACCGCCGCTACAACTGGTATCTGAACCTTGGGATCACCCGGGACCGGCTGATTCTCCGCGATCACCACCAGGACGAGCTCGCTCATTACTCAGTTGGCACAGCCGACATCGAGTACGCCTTTCCGTTTCTGGATGCCGGCGAATACGGGGAGCTCGAAGGCATTGCTCACCGTGGTGATTTTGACCTGCGTTCGCACATGGAAGGCAAGCTCGCCAAAAACGCCGCTGGAGAGCTCGAACTGGAGCGAACGGCGGATGGGCAGCCCAAACACCGCGGCAGCGGCAAGGACCTGAGCTATTTCGACGATCAGACTCGGGAACGCTTCATTCCCCACGTGATCGAACCGTCCGCCGGCGCCGACCGCGGGACGCTCGCCTTTCTCTGCGAAGCCTATCACGAAGACCAGCAGCCGGATGAAAATGGTGCGATGCAGGAGCGGGTGGTGATGAAGTTCCATCCGCGTCTGGCCCCTGTCAAGGCGGCCGTCTTTCCGCTGATCAAAAAGGACGGGATGCCGGAACGCGCCATGCAGATCTACGGCGAGCTGAAGGCTGCGGGGCTCAGCGTGCAGTACGATCAGCAGGCGGCCATTGGTCGTCGCTATCGCCGTCAGGACGAAATCGGCACGCCGTTCTGCATCACCATCGACGGCGACACCGCTCGTGATCAGTGCGTGACCATTCGTGACCGCGATACGCTGGTTCAGGAACGCATTCCGGTCAATCGCGTCGTCGAGGAAGTTCAGGCTCGACTGAAACGTTGATCCAGCGGTGCTCTCGTCCGGTCGATTCAATGCCGCAGCGGCGTCTGGCCGCTGCGGTGCCTTTTCCAGGAACCCCAGAGGCTGATGGCATGTCCGATTCTCGCGTTCTCAGTCATTCTGAGCTGCTTCAGCTCAAGCGATGGAACACGCCCACGATCTTCAATGGCTGGGAGCAGATCACCCGTCGCGATCACTGCCGGGATGCCGTTAACCTCGAAGAGACTCGCGACTTCATGCCGCAGATGGGACCGATGGTGGGTTATGCGGTAACGCTGAAGGTGGAGCCATCCAATCCAGCCCACCGCAAACAGAGGCCCAATGCTGTCAGCGAATACCGACGTTATCTGGCATCAGTTCCCGGTCCCAAAATTGTCGTGATTCAGGATCTCGACAAACCCGCCCTGATTGGTTCCTTCTGGGGGGAAGTCAACGCCAATATTCACCGGGCGCTTGGTTGTGTGGGCACGATCACAGACGGTGGCATACGCGATCTGGATGAGATGACCAACGCGGGCTTCAAGGCGCTTGCGCGCCGGTTGTGTGTGGGGCACGCAGCTGTCTGGCCGGTGGAATTCAACTGTGAAGTGGAAGTTTTCGGCCGTAAGGTGCAGCCCGGCGATCTGATTCACGCCGACAAGCACGGATTCCTTGTGCTGACCGGCGACGAACACAAGGAAATTCTGGAAGCAGCCCGCTTCATGGACACCAACGAGTGCGAGACCGTTATCCAGGCCGCAAGGTCGACGGCGGGCCTGACGATGGAACAAATCCTGCAGCAGCTGGGTGACGCATCCAAACAGTTCCAGCAGAACGCGCGGGAAAAATTCCGCCGCGGCGGGGAGTGGTAGCATGGAGTATTCGTACAACGACATTTCGCGAATGATCGATCATTCGCTGCTGCGACCGGACACAACTCTGGAAGCCTTTGAGACGGGCTGTCGGCTGGCAGTGGCGTATCAGGCTGGCAGTGTCTGCATTCAGCCCCACTACCTGAAGCGGTGTGCAGAGATCCTGCAGGGCAGCGGCGTGCGGGCCAGCACCGTGATTGGCTTTCCCCACGGCGGCCACTGCACTTCGGTGAAGGTCGCCGAAGCCCGCCAGGCACTGCTGGACGGTGGTGAAGAACTGGACCTGGTCTGCAACATCAGCCGCGTCGTCAGCGGTGACTGGGACACAGTCCGCGACGATCTGCAGGCGGTGATTGAAGTCACACATGCGGCCGGGCAGAAGGTGAAGGTGATCTTCGAGAATTGTTACCTGAATAAAGACCAAAAGGTGCGTCTGTGTGAGCTTTGCACGGAGCTGCGGGCTGACTGGGTGAAGACATCAACCGGTTATGGCAGCAGTGGTGCGACACTTGAGGATCTGCAGCTGATGCGAACGCACAGTGGACCGCAGGTGCAGGTCAAGGCGGCGGGCGGAGTGCGGGATCTGGACACGCTGCTGCGTTGCCGGGAACTGGGAGTTTCCCGAATCGGCGCGAGCGCCACGCAGGCCATGCTGGATGAATGTCGTCGTCGCCTGCAGCTGCCGCCGATCAGCTTCACGGCAGTGGTTTCGTCGCAGGGCTATTAGATCGGGGTGCCGGAATCAGTCGGCCGTGTGTGGGGAATCCGAGTTTACGTGTGCAGGCAACACGAGATACTCGGGAGGCACGTGCTGCTTGAGCCAGACTCCGTTTGCTGAGCACCAAAAGATGTGGTTGTGCGCCTGCATCTGCCGCGCGAACGGTCAGGACAACGGGCTGACCGCGACGCCGACCGACGTCTGTGGCTGTGGCAGGATCTGCTGACAGATGCACGTGCTGCCGCCGTCCGGGCCGCAGGCCCTGACGCAGAATCGCATTCACGAACTGCAAGGCCGTTCCGTGATACAGAAATTCCGGAGGATGAGGCTGAGGAATCGGCTGAGGTTTTTGAGAGAATCTGACATCGACGTTCCCGTTGGGTGTGCGATGCGTGATGTGCTTCGTGCAGCAAAAACGGCAATGAGTCATGTTCGCTGGTGTGATCGTCGGCAGTCTCTGCGGAGTTGTGAAACGGTCTGGAGCGTCTCTGGGCGACCCGCTTCTGTTGAAAATCTGCGGCGGAAGTTTTTGACGAGGTCCAGCCAGGTTTCGAGGTTGCAGTCGAGACGTGTGAGGATGGGATCGAGGTGTGGGGGAATCTGGCCGGGCTTGTCCAGCCGCAGCTGACGGCCGGTCCAGTCGACCAGCTGGAGGTATTGATCGAGCGACATGAACAGGCAGCCGCGATTGGTGAGCCGGCGACTGGTGGGGCGGTCGCGGGGTGCCTTGAGTGACGGTTCGAGCGCGATGGGTGCGAGCCAGCCTGCCTGAGCCCCGTGTTCGGTTTGGGTTTCGCGGGCTGCCGCGGAAGGCGCGGGGGTGGCGGACTGACGATCCGCGATGCGGTCGTGGAGGCTTGTGAATTCACTGGTTTCAGGCGTTTGAGCGACCGCAGCCCGGATAGGGTTGAGATCGACGTAGGCCAGACAGGCGGCGATGGCGGTTTCATCAAGCAGCGGCTGCACTTTGAAACGGGCCTCCCAGAAATGCCCGGTGACCTCGTCTTCCCGGTTGGCACGTTTGGCTATGGGTTCGGAGATGCATTTCATGAACCAGGAGACGCTACTGAGCCGGCGACGCTTATCGGCGATCCCGGCGGGGCGGTTTTTGAGGTGATTGAGCTCTTCGGGGGTGGGCTGTTCCGGGAGTCCGGTGGAAGTTCGGCGCTGAGGAAACAGGGTCCACCAGCGGCGCGCCGCTTGGTCGTCGGACCACGTGGCCGAGATGTCCGGGCGAGTGCGGATCACCAGATGCATGTGGTTGGCCATGAGTGCGTAGCCGAGCGTTTCGATGGCGAAAATGGCGGCCAGTTCTTCGAGGCGGCTGCGGATCCATTCGCGGCGATGTGAAAAATCACGTCCCGATCTGCGATCACGTCCGCACAAATGATTGCGACGGACGCAGCGACTGATGGTGTGGAAGACCTGGACATCGGTTTCAGAAAAGACTTCGCGGCGATTGACACGTGGCATGACAAACCCTTTCAGACGGCGACTGCAGCAGTATAAATGCCGGGAATCGCTTGTCAAGGTGCATGGCACCTTTGGAAGAGGTTTTGCTGGAGTCTCTACCCGGATTGGCATAGGATTCCATCCTGAGGTGAATTATGAGAGGCGAGCATTTGTGCGTTCCCATCGCAGGATTCCTGCGGGATCTGTTTGAGACCGGCGATCTCGCGTTGCCGCGGTCCGGGGTTGCCGGCTGTCCCGAGGGGCCCCGGGAGTTGCCGGTGAAGTACGAGTCTGTGTGGCGACAGAGCTGTCCGGGTGCGCCACCGGCATTTGACTGCGATCTTGCCGTTGCGGCTTCGCAGGTGCTGCTGTCGATGTGTCAGGCGGTGATCTTTCGCGATACTGAAGTCTCTGACAGCCAGCGTGTGATCGATGCTGCGGGGCTTCCGACAGGTGACGTTGTGGTGTCTGATCCGTCGCAGCATTACAGTGTGGACCTGCTGTTTCAGTTTCTGCCGCAGCTGATTGAGCGGGCGAAGCGGATTTCCCGGTCGGACGGTCTGATCCCGCTGCTGCTCAGCATTCTGCAGCCCTGGCCCCTTTCTGCCGTGGGAGTCACTGAACTCCACAGCGACTCGTCGTGTCCACAGCGGCTGCAGGCCCTGATGTCCCATCCGTCGCTCTGGCGGATGTACACGGATCGGGTGCTGCTGCGAGGCGATCAGAGTTGTCTGCAGCACGCAGAAACGCGAGTGGCAGTGGCGGCTGCGATTGGTCCATTTGACTGGCTGGGGGGCGATCTGAGTCGCCACCTGCAGGAGCTGGGAGTAGTCATGAACTCTGAGGGAGAACAATCCGGTGAATGAACAACTCCAGACAGCACTGCTGACGGCCGGGCGTATTCAGCGAGAACTCCTGGATGTGCTCAGACACGAGTACGTGGGCAAGGACGAAGTCATTGATCTGCTGGGTATTTGTCTGGTGGCCGGAGAAAACCTGTTTCTGCTGGGGCCTCCGGGAACGGCCAAGAGTGCGCTCGTGCGTTCCCTCGCAGCGCGGCTGCATGGTCACGTCTTTGACTACCTGCTGACGCGATTTACGGAACCATCGGAACTCTTCGGTCCGTTTGACATTCGTCGGCTGCGTGAGGGCGATTTGCTGACCAATACCGAAGGCATGCTTCCGGAAGCCGACGTGATCTTTCTGGATGAACTGCTCAACGCGAACAGCGCCATTCTCAACAGTCTGCTGATGGCCTTGAACGAGCGCATTTTTCGTCGCGGTCGGGAAACTCGCAGGCTGAACTATGTGTTAACGGTGGGAGCCAGCAATCGGCTTCCGGAAGACGATACTCTGGGTGCATTATTTGATCGGTTTTTGCTGCGAGTGCGATCGGACAACGTCCCCCCTGAAATGCTCACGACCGTGCTTGAGGCTGGCTGGCAACTGCAGCGTGCAGAAGTTCCTTCTGTGGATTCCGCGCAGCGGATCACGATGGATGAACTGCGATCGATGCAGTCCAGCATTCCACTGATTGAGCTCGGTCCAACGCGGTCGGTTTATGCGGGGCTGATCAGTCGGCTGCGGCATGCGGGACTGGCGATTTCGGACCGGCGTGCGATCCGGCTGCAGCGATTGCTGGCGGCCAGTGCGATGATGTGTCAGCGGGTGACGGTGGAAATTTCGGATTTCTGGGTTCTCCGATATATCTGGGATACACCTGAGCAGGTGGAAGTGTTGGCGAAGATTGTGAATGACACGCTCAGGTCACCGACCGGCACGGTCTCGGCGGGAACCTCCGTGCATCCTCGCTCCGTCTCCGCGGACGCGCCAAACCCGGAGCATCTGGGACGGGATCTGGACCAGATTGAAGCCCAGCTGGGCAGTGAGGGGAGTGACGTGCAGCGGAAAAGCTGGCTGCGTGACCGGCTCAGTCTGTTAACGGCACGTGTGGAGTGGGTGCAGCAGACGGAGGCTCGTGATTTTCTGCGGGGCCGGATTCAGTCTCTGATGACGAGGCTGGGAAGATGACGGGCCACAGCGGTCGCTGGGCATTTCGAGTGATGCAATCCAGAGTGCGTTGTCTGGGCGAGCTGCGTCACCATCCCGGCGTAGAGGCCGCGTTGTATGGGGAGTTTATTTGGGTTCACGGAAGCGGTCTGGACGGGCCGATGTTTGCGGTGCTGGCAGCCTGTGCGGACGGTCCGGTGTTCGTTGTGGATCGTCAGGACCGCTTGATTCCGTACGGCAGCGCGGTGCCGGTGGAGCGTCTTCCCAAGCTGCCATGGAAGTCGCTCGCACAACTGCTGGAGCCCGAGTTACCGATTACGCAGGTTGTCAGCGCGCGTTTTTCGTCCTGCCCGCTGAGGCTGGAACGATCGCCTGTCGAGCAACCGGGGGCGGTGCTGGTGACACGATGGAGTGATTTTGAAAGCTGGTCGGCTGAAGCGTCTGAAGTGCGTTTGCGGGCCTGTCAGTTTGCAGTGTGTGTGGAGGCCCAGCGACAGCTGGTATGTATTCGAGGCAGGCCGCTCCCGCCGCTCGCGGGGACGTTTTACTGGACTGCAGGCAACGTGGCGGTGCCCTGCGGCTTCACATGGTCTCCTGCCGTGGATGCTGACATTCTGCGGTCGGTACTGCTGCGGCGCTTTTCCGATTGTGGCGAGGTATTGTCGACCGCTGATCTGTTGATCTGGCATGAGTCTGGCGTGGTCGACGTGATTCATCGCGGCGAATTCCTTCCGGCGCTCAGGACTCACGTGCGGGCCACTGCCGCGTCGCTGGCGGCATCCGAGGCCGGGGCATCAAACCGGACAGACAGGGGCAGCCCATGAACACTGCCATTCGCTATTTCATCAGGGATCTGCCGGCGTATTTTCAATGGTCTTATGCCAGCCAGGAGTTGCAGTGGTGTGATGGTCAGACGGTGTTGTTTCGCAAGGAGCTTTTGCCGTTGCTGTTGAAGCTGCAGCCGACGGGGCGTTGTGCTGATATCGGTTCGATTGCGATTCTGTTTGCCGCACGTCGATCGTCATGGGCGGATGTTTCGCGGCGGCTGACGACGCAGCTGCTGGCGCTGGTGAATTGTCAAATTGAGGAGGTGCAGGGCCAGCTTAAGGCGCAGCCTGATGTGTTGCTGCAGTGGGGTGAAGCTGTTCGCCGACTGGCCCTGCTGCGAGGATTCGCGGAGGACCGGCGTGCGCAGCCCGAAGACTTCACGGATCTGCTGGCGATGATTTTGCAGAAGTGCCCGACGGAGTATTCCGAGAAAGAAATCGAAAAGCTCGTGGAGGATTTCCGCGGCGGTTTTCTGCAGCACTGGACCGATACGAATCCAGCAGACGCAGCTCTGCTTCCAGCCTTGTTTCTGCGGCTCACGGGTCCTGCGGCGGATCCGGAACCGCAGCTGTTGTCAGAAGCCTGCAGGAACATCCTGCGGTTGATAAGGCTGGCGGTCTCAGTTTCACAGTTGATTCCTGGGGCAACGGTGGATGAGTTGTTTTCTGTGTTGCGGACCGGGATCAGGAATCCTGCTGCGGTTCGCGCCGTTTCGGACAGGCTGCAGGAGCCTGAGGATCAGCCGTCGGGAATGCGGCGACTGCTGCAGGAACTTGAAAACACCCGCCGATACCGAGGCCTGGCAAAGCTCAGCAGTCGCCTGGTGGCCGCCCTTGCACTTCCCCGCCAGCTTTCAGAGCCTGAATCGCTGCAGCTGGGTGGTGTCTCGGATATTTCCAATCGTGGATCGATCGACAAGTTACTGGTGAGCGAGCTGGTGCACGATGACCTGACACTGTCGGTGCGTCTGGCGTTGAATGAGGCGTTGTATCTGCGTCGTGAGTCTCCACCGGCGCAGGACAGGCGGATTCGAGCGGTTTTGGTTGACTGCAGCCTGCCGATGTGGGGACTTCCGCGTCTGTATGCCACTGCAGTGGCATTAGCGCTGCATGTGACGAGCGACCGTCAGACGTCTGTACGGTGTTTTCGGACGGAGCATACAAAGCTGGTGCCCTGTCCGCTGGACAGTCCGGCGGCGGTATCTGCGCACCTTGAATCCTTAAGCAGTCTGGCATCACCAGCGGAGTTGCTGGAGGAGTTTCTTGAACGCGTGGGAGAGCTGCAGCCGTCGGCGGAACCCGTGCTGATTACGACTCGGGACGTGCTGCAGATGCCGCAGTTTCGCGGCCGGCTGGACGCTTTCAATATTGAGACAGTCTGGCTGATCGTTGTGGAACGCGGTGGGGACCTGGAGATCCTTAAGAAGACACGTCAGGGATTTTCCAGTCTGCGACGCGTGCTTTTGCCTCTTTCAGAGATACTGTCTGAAGCGGAGGCGGAAGCCCTGCAGAATGACGACCGCATCGACGACCTGCCAGCGGTATTTCGGCGGCGTCATTTTCCGCTGCTGCTGTCCGTTCAATTCTCTGTTGGGCGAGCATGGAGTTGGGGGAGGAATGTGGTGTCGATCACCGACGCCGGCCGGCTGATGCTCTGGATTGAGGGACAAAGGGGGGCGCGGGAACTGGATTGGCTGTCGATCACGGACAATCATCAGTTCTTTGTGCTGCAGAAGAATCACGATGAGTTTTGGCTGTTGCAGGCAGAGGCTGGCAGGACCTCGGGACTCCTGATCCGAATTCGACAGTCCGACCTTGACGTGGCGATGCAGACGCTGGAACACAAGGTTTCTCAGATTACTGATGTGAATCAGGGTGACAGTGGCGTGCTGATCTTCGGGGTGGACTACGCCGGGCGAGAGGTCTGCTCTGAACTTGCCTGGCACGACGTCAGCCGGGCTGAGCCGCTGGTCACGTCGGCCGTGGTTTGCCTGCCGAAAGACGTTGTTTACCGCCTTGGGCGTGTACTGAAGTTGCAGGCTGGTTCCTTTCATGTGGTGTCGGTTGTGCAGTATGGAGCCATATGTTCGCTGCAGAAACTGCCCGACTGGGTTCAATCGGCTGATCAGGTTGTTGAGTACTCGCAGGGAGGGTATGTGGCTTTGCTGCGGGGTAGTCTGGCTGACATTTCCAGAATCGCTGGTGATGAGCTGGTGTTCGGGGAGCTGAAAGGCCGGATTATGGGTTTCGAGGAAGTCTCCGAGGAGGGGTTGGTGGCCGTCCGAGTCGGAGGAATGTCGGGACTGGCGATCGTCGATATGAGTCGCAATCTGGTGGTAGCGAAAGACGTTCGTCGGAGCCCTGCGCTGGAGATTTGGTCGGTGCGTCAGCTGACGGAAAGGTTTCGGCTGCGATCAAGACGTTGGTACACGAGTGTCGGGACGGATGGGCAGGTCGTTTTCCTGCGGGACAAGTCAGGCAAGGTCTACCTTGTTCAGCCCGTTGGTCCTGCGGTGACTCTGTCTGCATACAGCGAAACAGTTCGGGTACGCATGCGGGATTTTGTTGGACAGGTGATGGGACCGGTGGCCGATCCTGGGCTGTGGAAAGTGTCATGGGTTTCCGGGGGCATTATCTGGCAGGATCCTCGGGGGCTGCTGCATCTGAGATCGGCGGACTCGCAGCATGCTGAGGTAACTTTGGTGCTGGCAAGGGGTCAGGTAGCGGGCTGGACGTCAGCGGGCGTGATCTTTGGTGAAGATGAAGACTTCGAGCCCACTACAGGAGTGAATTCGGCCACAAAGGGGCTCAAACGCATGGAACCTGCAGTCGTCTGGCGGACCGTCATCATTCCTCTGCTGGAGTCGTTTCTGTGAAGCTGACCCTGAACCTGACGGTGAGCGCAGCAGCGTCTCGGAGCGACGCGGAGGATGCCGAACTGACCGCGGTGCTGATTTTTGGACGAACGGCGGCAGAATGGCTGTTACCGATTTGCCGCTGTCGCATTGCCACGTCTCAGCTGATCTTTCTGCCGCTGTCGAATCCGGGTTCGGGGGAGGTATTCGGGGCGATCGTGGCCGGTGCAGGGCTGCGGGGGCGAGTTTCTGACCTGCAGCGTCAAACTCCGCTGGAATCGACTGACCTGCCATACCCGGTCGTCGGTTATCGGTGTTTGGCAGAGCGTCTTTTTATTCCCGGGGATGCAGCACTGTCACCGCGGGTCACCGACGAGGAGTTGCAGCGGCTGCTGCCGGTGAGTCAGGACCATCGGCTGGTCTGGCACCCCGCTGTGGGTCTGCTGGAATATGAAAAAGAGGACGTCCTTTCGGCGGTTGATCTGCTGGCTGGCCCGGTTTGGACCGGGCGGGTTTGGAATTCTGCGACGGCGGGCGAGCAGCTGAGCCTTACCATTCGCAGCCTGAAACCGGTGATTCCCCCGGAATCCGTATTTCAGAGCCTGCAGGAGGGCGCGGGTGACATAGGCAGTGCAGCTGCTGATATTGGCAGTGCGCCGCGGGCTCCGAATGAATTGCCGGAGACCAAACTGGATGACGCACTTGACCGCTTGAGACGGCAGGTTGCAAAGGTTGTTCATCGGATCACGGATCGATTGCCCAGCAGTCCGGATGGCAGTGAGCTGTTGGGAAGACTGCATGCGTGGGCGGAGAGCCTTGTCGGGAATCGCGGCAGCCATTCGTCGGCGAATCGCACCGCAGGGTCGGCAGGAGCCGCAGCGGCAGCATCTTCCGACTTATCAACGCGGCAGGAGAATGAGCTGAAACGTTTGCTGCACATGCTGGAGCAGCAGCCGGAGGAGGGTTTGAAGTATGCATTGCCGCTGGGGGAAGACGACTTTCGCGGGATGGCGCCGCCGACGGATCAGCTGAGTGCGGAGGCGCCGGATTTTGACCTTGGAAAAATGAACCGTTCCGGCCCCGCCAGTGTGTGGCAGGTTTCGTCTGGCTGGCGCGACGTGCTCAGCAAAAAGTATCGGGAGCTTGCCCAGCGTGAGCTGCGACTGGGGAATCATCGTCGAGCGGCCTACATTTATGCGATGCTTCTGCACGACCTGCACGCCGCCGCTTCTGTGCTCGAAGCGGGCCGTCAGTATCGGGATGCAGCGTCCATCTACCAGGTACATCTGAAGCTGCCGAATATGGCCGCACATTGTTTGAAACGTGGCGGTCTGTGGGAAGAGGCGGCTGTGATTTTTCGTGAGCTGCGGCAGTGGCGCGAGGCAGCGGAGCTCTATCGTCTGCTTGACCGCCCCGAGCAGGCAGCTGGAATGTATGAACAGCTGTTACAGCAACTGCTCAATACGAACCAGCGGACTGCGGCTGCCGACGTGGCGCTGGACTGCCTTGGCGACCGCTCGCGCAGTCAGCAACTGCTTCGGGATGGCTGGAGGTCCGATGTTGAAAGAGCTGAGTGCCTGAGGCGACTGTTTCAGCAGCATGCAGACGCGGGCGAACACCAGCTGATGGAAACAGATCTGCAGACACTGGTGGTGAATGCCACGCTTTCCGCCCCACAGCAGGACATCGCGGTCGCGATCTGCAGTGAGCTGGCAACGAAGTATCCGGCGGCGCGCGTGCGGGATCTGTTGAGACTTCAAACGTGGCAAACAGCAGCCACCATGCTCGCTCGAAATCCCGCTCAGCCGTCGCAGATCGCTGTGCGGGCCATTCAGAATCTTGCGGCGCAGGATGAACTGCTGCAGCGGGACGCGGCTCGCTGCGGCTGGCAGTCGCGGTTGCCCGTCGTGGATTCAGCCCCAGGCTCGACAGGCGAGGGTCATGGCATCAGAACGGATTCGAGACGGAAAGAGCTGCAGGCATTCCCGGCGATGAGGCCCACGGCTCCAAACCTGCCGGACTCCATTCGCTGGAAAGCCTCTGCGACGTCATCCGAGTACCTTTTCTGTTTGGGTGAGACTCTGAGTGAGCAGTTGGTGGTCGCCCGCTGGTCGCTCAGAGAACTGGAGCAGGGCAGGTCACCTGGCAGTTGTGTGAGCTTCCCCGTCTCTGACCCACGGCATTTCGGCAGTCCACAGCTGCGTCTGATTCCGGGCCAGCCGGATCGCGTGAATCTTCAATTTTTTCCCGCTTCCGCAGACAGTGTGCGCGGCACAGTCCGTGAGGTGGTTCGCGGTAACAGCTTTGTGGGTACCACTGCCCTGATCCATGCCCTGACCATCGATCTTGGCCACGCTTCTGACGGATCGCGCTATTCGCTGGGGATAGCAGATTCAGATACTGTCGAACTGGAACTGGCGGACAGGCAGAATAACAGCGTTGTGTCATTTCCGCTGTTATTGCCAGAGCAGATGCTGGAGACTCTGATTGAATGCGGGGGCAGAGTCTGGCTGGAAAACTCAAAGCTGCTGGTGTTTTCCGGCGCACTCGTCTGCTGTGGTCAGTTGCCGGCCGTACAGCGGCTGGACAAAGCGGGACCCACTCCGATCTGGCTGGAGCGTCTTGCCCAACTGGATTCTGAATTCGTGACTTTCCTGCCTTCGCAACCACTTGCTGTTCCCCGCGTGCTGGTCCAGACGCAGACGTCCTGCTTTGTGGTGTGGCTCGATTCCTCGGAGTGCATCTGCATCGCTGACAACCTGCGGGCACCCAGGGTCTGCTGGACACGGAGTGGGATTGTGGTTGTCGGGGAAGCAGATCGTCTGTCCTGCTACCGGGTGACTCGGAAGAACATCCAATTTCTGGCATCCGTGAACATTTCCGGGAAGCAGATTATTTCTCTGCAGGCCGACCATACTCCGGACCATGTGCTGGTGCTTTACGAGAACGGAGAGCTGCAGCGGATCTGTGTGCCTATTGAATAGGCCCCGGCCCGTCAATCGCTGGCCTTAGTTGGCTGCGGCTGTGCGTTTCGGGATCCGCAGTTTCATGCCCACCTGCACACGGTCTGCCGATGTCAGGCGGTCGCGATTGGCCTCGAAGATCAGCCCGTAGCGGGACTGTGAACCCAGATAGCGTCCGGCGATGCTCGACAGTGTTTCACCGAACTGCACGGTGTGCTCATCGAATTCACCGTCTGGGGGAGCAGAGTTGGCGGGCTTCGCAGTGTCACCGGCTGTTTTCTCTGTTCCAGCCCCCGCTGCCGTCACAGTTTTGGCCGCAGGACTGCTGAATGTCAGACTTTCATCTTTTGCGTGCAGCGGTGGCAGTCGCCGTGAAGCAACCGGGAGATCTGCGGATGCCGCCGTGACGGCGCCTCGTCCCGGCTTCCACGTGCGATAGCCATCCAGTGAGTCGCGATTGGATGTGTATTCTTCGAGAGACCGCTGTGGATGAACCGGTGCGGGTGAGGTGCGGTTTTTCTGGTCCAGTTCCTGCAGGACGGTGCGCAGCGTCCACTGCGGTTCGGCGGATGCAGGTGGAACTTCGGGCGAAGACGCCTCTTCTTCCGGGATATAAAGCGCAATGTCTCGATCCCGCAGACGCTGGTTCACTTGCTGTCGGCGATGGGGACTGATTTGTTCTGTGACGGCCACCGGGTCCTGGCGAAAGAAGAGCGCCGCAACCACCCCGATCAGGAGGATGCCCATCGCAAATCCGATTTTTCGATCCGAATGCATCCGTGGGACCGCAGCGAGGACAGACAGGAGAATTCGACCACCTTCAATCTACCCCAAATCCGGCGGAAGTTTGGGAAAAACAGACGAAAGTGATGAGCGAGGCTCAAGTTTCCCGTGAGTGTTGCCGGGAGTGGTGCTGGCGGTGCCGGTGGATTCCTTACAATCCGCAAAATCATTCGCTGTTGCCGGGGAGACCGGCGTTGTCCAGCGTTCTGGCCCATTCCGGCCAGCTGTTCGGGAGCGGTGCGTGGAAGGTGAGCGGCTGTCGGGTGACCGGATGCTGGATCGTTGTGGCGGCACTGTGCAGGGCGATTCCCCGGGGAAAGGAAAGGCGACTGCCGTAGCGGGCATCTCCGGCAATGCTGTGGCCGGCGGCGGACAGCTGCACGCGGATCTGATGCTTGCGACCGGTTTGCAGTTGAATTTCCAGCAGGGCAGTTTGATCGTGTCGTGCGAGCTGGCGGTAGTGCAGCAGAGCCTTGCGGGCGTCGGTGGCACCAGCCCGGGTCACTTCCACTCGGCGGGCTGCTTCATTGTGACGCAGCCAGTGTTCCAGCTGGCGGCTGGGAATGTCCGGAGCGGGGGAAACCAGTGCGAGATAGATCTTCCGGGCCTGGTGCAGACGAAATTGTTCGCTGAGCCTTGCGGCTGCCTTCGATGTGCGGGCGAAGATCAGCACGCCTGTGACCATAGCATCCAGCCGACTCACCACACCCAGATAAACTTTCCCCGGTTTCTGAAATCGGCGGCGAATATCATTGACAGCGACTTCAAAGGCCGTGCTTTCGCCTGGCCCTGCTCCCATGGTGGCGAGTGGTGCGGGTTTGTTGACGACGTAGAGATGATTGTCTTCGTAGAGCAGCTGCATGGAATGCTGGGGAAGGGTTCGGCCGGTGTTTAACAGGTCACAGCGTTCTCGCAGTATACACGCCGCAGCTGTTCTCCGACACGCGTTTGGCATGAAGCGTCACGAATGGAGTCCTGTGAAGTGTTCATCGCGATTTTGTGAGTAAAAACGAGCCCCGACCGTGAGGGAGGCGGGCACAGCGGCTCGTTCCAAAGCTCATCTGGAAAACACCTTGTGCAGTCAGGTACCCAGGGTTTGTGGAAAAGGATCCCTGGCCAGCCCTGCGTTGATCGATTTCCTCTGACGGACGTGCGGAGCGTCGCAGGGGTCGAGGCAGGGGATGCGGCTCAGCAGGAGCTTCGCCCACCCGGCCCGGCAGTCCTGCGGCCCATTTGGCTCGTGTGAAATCGCCCCAAATCCCGTGCAGCTCCGGCCCGTTCTCAAACCACCGCTCGCCGAAAACCGGATTTTGTGTAGAATCCCCGACGTTTTCAGTCTCTGACTTCGATTCCAGAGCACACTCGCATCTGCCGCTGACTTCCTGAAAGCCGCCCATGCCCGTTAATCGCATCAATCACATTCTCCGCGACGGCCAGCCCGAACAGCAGATCACAGCCAAGGGCTGGGTCCGCACCCGTCGAGATTCCAAAAACGGCTTCTCATTCATCGAACTCAACGATGGCAGCTGCATGAAGAACCTGCAGCTTGTGGTTGAACACAGCATTCCGGGCTGTGACCAGCACATCCGGCACGCCACCACCGGTGCCAGCCTTGCCGTCACCGGCGTCCTCAAAGAGTCACCGGGCAAGGGGCAGCGGATTGAACTGCACGCCACCTCGATTGAAGTGCTGGGCCCCGCGGATCCGCAGACGTATCCGCTGCAGAAAAAAGGGCACACGTTTGAATTCCTCCGCGACATCGCACACCTGCGGGCCCGCACCCACACCTTTGGCGCCGTCGCTCGGGTGCGGAACCGCATCTCATGGTCCATTCATTCCTTCTTCCAGAACCGTGGCTTCCTGTACCTGAATACTCCGATCATCACCACGTCGGACTGCGAAGGTGCCGGCGAAATGTTTCAGGTCACCACACTCGACCTCGCGATGCTCGCCAAAAAGCAAATTGACGCCATCGACTGGAAACAGGACTTTTTCGCCAAGCCTGCATCGCTCACCGTCAGCGGCCAGCTGGAAGCCGAAACCTACGCCACAGCCGTTGGCGACGTGTACACCTTCGGGCCCACCTTCCGCGCCGAGAACAGCAACACCACGCGACACCTCGCTGAGTTCTGGATGGTGGAACCCGAGATGCCGTTCTACGACCTTGACGACAATATGGACCTGGCGGAAGCCTTTATCCGCACGATCGTCAGTGACGTCCTGAACGACTGTCGTGACGACATGGAATTCTTCAATCAGCGGATCGACACCACGGTGCTTGCGCGGCTGGAAAACATCCTTGCCAAGCCCTTCGTCCGGCTGCCTTATACTGAAGCCATCGAGATCATCCTGAAAAGCGGCCGCAGCTTTGATTATCCCGTTCAGTGGGGCAGTGATCTGCAGACAGAGCACGAGCGTTTTCTGACGGAACAGCATTTCGGCGGCCCGGTGATTCTGTACAACTACCCGCGAACGCTCAAGCCCTTCTACATGCGGTGCAACGAAGATGGCAAAACCGTCCGTGCCATGGACGTGCTGGTGCCGGGGGTTGGCGAAATCATCGGCGGCAGCCAGCGTGAAGAGCGTCTTGACGTGCTCACCCAGCGCATGCACGAATGTCACCTCAACCCCGACGATTACTGGTGGTACACAGACCTCCGCCGCTACGGCACCGTCCCGCACGCCGGTTTCGGGCTGGGGCTGGAGCGTGCCGTGCTGCTGATTACCGGCATGACCAATATTCGCGACGTGATCCCGTTCCCCAGAACTCCTGGCCACGCGGAATTCTGACGGACCTGCCACACACCACGTCATCACACCAGCTCCATCACTCCTGGAACTCCTTCCATGCCGCTCCCCAAACTCGGCAGGCAACTCCGCGAACGCCTGCAGCGCGGTGAAACTGTCTTCGGCACCTTCATCCAAAGCTCCACCAACCCCGCACTCGTCGAGTTTCTGCCGGACAACGCGCTCGACTTCGTCATCGTCACGGCCGAACATAACGCGCTCGACATCGCCGAGTTTCTGCCTCTCCGCTACGCCCTTGCAGCTCGTGGTATTGCCTGCCTTGCACGCACCCACAGCCGTGATCCGGACGACGTTTCCAAAGTCTGTGATTCCTTCGACGGGGTTGTTGTGCCCTATGTCGAAGATCCCGAGCATTGCCGCCGCCTCGCAGCCGCAGCCCTCCTGCGGCCGCTCAAAGGCGCCGCCCTCGAAACGCTCCTGCGGGACAACGCATGGCCGTCTGATAAGACCCGCACTTACATTCAGGATGATCGCTGCGCGAACACCGTTTTCGTCCCCATGATCGAATCGCTCGCGGGTATCAGTAACCTCGAGGCGATCTGCGGCATTCCCGGTGTCCATGCGGTCTTCGTCGGTCCCAATGACCTGACCACAACCATGGGCATTCCCAACGAATACGACCACCCCGATCTGATTGCGCGTCTGCAGCAGATCATCGACACCGCGAACCGCTCACACGTGGCCGCCGGATGCTGGTTCGGAAAACTCGATCAGGCGCTCCGCACCATTCGCCAGGGAGCCCGTTTCGTGGTGTATTCCAACGATGCCGTTCTGCTGAAGGAAGCGATCGAGAAATCGTTTGCAGAGCTGCGGAAACCACCCGGCGCGGCTTGAGGCATTCTCGTCAGACACAGCTGCAGCCTCAACGACGTTCCTCCAGCCATCTGGTCCTTACATCCTCAGGGTCTGCTTCATGACCGACCATGGTTTATCAAATCCATCCCGTCCCAGCCGCTGGCTGCATCTGACGGCCAACATTATCGGCTCCGCCGGCATCCTCGGTCTGGGTGTGTTTGGACTGCTGTTCTTTGGCGCTGCACCTCCGGTGCCCACGGTGGACACCAGCGCCGATCGTCTGGCTGCCCCGCTTGTCAGCACCGCCACGGTCACTCGCTGGAACGGCCCCTTCGAGATTACCGTCAACGGCGAAGCATCGACGTGGCGTGTGGTGAGTGTTGGTTCAGAAGTGGCAGGCCGAATTCTCGAAAAATCCCCCGCTTCCCGCAGTGGACTGTTCGTGAATGCCGGAGACGTGCTCTTCAGGCTCGACCCGGCGGACAGTCTTGTCGAACGGCAGCGGCTGGCTGCCAAAGTCGCGCAGTCCGAAGCGGAATTTCAGAGCATTCAGGTGGAGCAGGCCAATGCCGCAGCGCTCCTGAAGCTTGCCGAAGAAGACCTTGAACTGCAGCGGGAACATCTGGTGCGGGTGCGTTCGCTGTTTGAACGTCGAGCCACGTCGGAAACGGAAATGGACGCGGCCACCCGCCTTGAACTCACAGCACGCAATGCCGTCCAGAACCAACAGAATCAACTGGCCTCACTCCGCCAGTCTCAGCTGGTCAAACAGTCCGCCCTGAAGCTTGCTCAGGCCGAACTTGCCCGGGCAGAACTGGATCTGACCCGCTGCACCGTTACTGCTCCAATCAGTGGCCGTGTGGTCGACGACATTCATGAGCAGGGCGACTACGTCCGCCCCGGTGAAACGCTGGTGCGGCTCAGCGACTCCAGTCGCATGGATGTCCGCTGCAGCCTGCGTTCAGAAGAGCTGGCGTGGGTCTGGCGATTTGGTCAGCTGCGGGATTCACCACCGCAGACGTCCGAACAATCGGCCTCCACAGCCGGTTCGCCGCCGCTGGCGAT
>JBEIEK010000019.1:0-33934 GCA_040382995.1 Planctomycetaceae bacterium | reverse complement strand
GGTTGTCTGAATATCGCCGGCGGTGGAGATGCTTTGGGCGGAGATGCTGACGGTGCCGGCAGACTGGATGTCGCCATCGGCACTGATTGTGACATTTCCTGTGTGATTGAGTGCGACCGCTCCGTCATTCCGAGTGTCGACAAGTTTCTCGATCCGCAGGTCTTTGCTCTTCAGATCAATTCCGTCAACACCCGTGGTGGTGACTGAGCCCGCCAGAGAGGTGAGACCAGTGCCACTGTCCTGTTTCAGGCCGCTGGCATTAACGCCTTGCAGGGTGACGTTGGTTGCGGATTGAATGGTGAATTGACCGAGTGCTACATTCTGACCTGCGGCAGCGAGGAGCGTGATGTTGCCGGCTCCGGCATTGAGTGTCAGTTCCTCTGAGGCTGCGGTAGTGCCGTCGATGGCGCTGTTCAGCAGGATGTCCCCGCTGCCTGGGCCGGTGTTGAAGTTGACGGATGCTGTGAGCGTGATTGCGCCGGTGAGGGTAATGTCATCTTCGGTTGTCTGAATATCGCCGGCGGTGGAGATGCTTTGGGCGGAGATGCTGACGGTGCCTTCAGACTCGATGTCGCCATCTGCGAGGATTGTGACATGACCTGAGTGATTGAGTGCGACGGCTCCGTCATTCCGCGTATCGATCAGTTTCTCGATCCGCAGGTCTTTGCCGTTGAGTTCTATCCCAGCGGCCCCGGTGGTGTTGACTGGTCCGGTCAGAGTTGTCAGACCGTTGGCGGCATGCACTGTCAGGCCGGTGGCATTAACGCTTTGGAGTCTGACATCGACTGCAGAATGAATAGTAACCTGACCAAGTGCAGTATTTTGCCCGATGGGCGCATGGAGGACGATGTCATTGGAGTCTGATTCAAGGATCAGGTTCTGTTGTCCGGGCTGGCGACCGTCAATGCTGTTGCGGATGCTGACCTGGCCGACAATGCGGATATTGGATTCAAGTCGAACAGCAACGCCCTCGGGGCTTGCAAAGCCTTCAGAACCGCGAGTTTGTCCGGCGCCGCCGGCGGCCACCAGATCTCCGTGCAGAAAGATTGTGCTGCCTCCGGAAGACAGCAGAATGTTTCCGCCATTTCCTCCGCGTCGGGAGCCAGCGAGATCTTCGCCCCCGGATGTGGTAATGGCGGCTACAGACAGCGATCCACGTCCTGTTGTGATTGTAACAAGCCCCCCATCTCCACCGTCGTTTGTTGCGCTGTCTGCACCGCTGGTGATGATGGTGCCCAGCAGCGAAGCGGTGCCAGAGTCATGAAGATCCATTTCGACGTTGCCACCGGCAAGCCCGGAGCCCGCAGCTGCGGATGTATTGAGCTGGGAGGTGGCAGTGGAGGTGATCCCCGAGTCTGCACTCAGATAGATGTCACCACCCAGAGTCCTGACGTCGGTGAAAAACTGAATTTCGTCGGCATCAATAATGAGTCGACCGCCACCGGTATCGAGATCCTGCTGTTCAAATGTGATCGTGTTGTCAAGTGCATCAGAGATCATCAGATCGGCCTGAAACTGCGAATCCAGCCCGCGGACAAAAATCTGCCTGACGCCGCCGGGATCATTGATCAGGAGTGATGCAGTGGGATTTCGAAAAATGGTGAGCTCAAAGCCATCGCCGTCGATTTTGCTGAAACTGTCACCTGCGACCTCATCATCGCTGAGCACAACGTGTGGGTCGTCGCCAGCCGGAAGGTCAATACGAAGATCAGCCGCCGTTCCCTTCAGGCTCAGCGGTTCCAGTTGATCGAAGCGTATGGTGCCGACACCTGAAAGTTCCACGCGTCCCGCTTCGGGACCTTCATGGACCACAAGCAGGTCCGGGGTTCCAATGTTGTCGTCCTGATCAATGTCATAGCCTTCAATTGTGAGGCTATCATGATCCGCACCGGACGAATCTTCGCCCCCCACGAAACTGATGTCACCGGCTGGCAGTGTGAGTTGATTGACGTTGATGGTGACATTGTCAGTCTGTGCTGCACTTCCCTGAATTGGCAGACTGTTGCTGGTCGTGGTGTTGTTCAGAAAGAACTGGGCGTCAAGCAGGAGCACTTGATCGCCGGCAAGCAGATCGTACTGAGTGTCTGCGATGCTGCTGTCGATTGACCATGTACCTTCGGTGACTTCCAGCCTGACGGTATCGACGGAGGTCCCTGCACCCAGATCCTGCTGACCACCGGAGGAAACTGTGAGATTTTCTCCGCCGATTAGCTGCACTCCAGTGAGCGCAAGGCTGGCGCTGAAAACGCGACGATCTTCCAGTCGCAGCATTTTCAGCCGGCGCAGTGAAGGGGTTGCAGACGATTTTCCGGGCTGGAAGATTCGTCGTAACAATGATGTCAGCTGTTCGAGTGTCATGCAGGCACCAGTGCTGGCCGGCAGGAGAGGGGAAAGAGCGGCATATTTTGCCAGACGGAATGATTGAGCAGGATTATGGGAAATTCAGGCAATATAGGCATTGAGTCGTTAGGAAAACACGGAAAACTGTGCGGTTTTTGCGTGTTACGAAGTTCGCGGGCCACTCTTCCGAGTAGTCACTCTCGGTAGTCGACAAAATCCCTGAAATCCCGGAAAGCCTCATAATCCCTGCAATTGATGTTGTCGACATCTCAGGCAGGGGGGAGCGCTGGCTATGCAGCTTGCTGCAGTCGGCGGTTGCTTTCCGGAACTCAGGCTGTGTTCTTCCGGATTTAATCAGCAGGCAGTTGCATGTCCAGAACGTTGACCTGTTGTGTCGCTTGCGTTGTCGCAGTGTTCTGCGTTGGCCTCACGCCTCGCGCGCTTGCTCAGCAGACCGTCAGCCAGCAAGACCCTGCGATTGCGCCGCCCGCCGGATCGGTGATTGACCAATACATTCCACCCATCGGTACGCTGACACTCAACCGCACTCTGGCGAGGCCAGCTCTGCCGGTGCCGGAAGGCGATTTTGCGACAGCTGCAACAAACGAGCCGATTCCAGCCTGTTACATCACTCCACCGTGGTACTCGGTGCGCAGGCCTAATCGTACCTTATATCCCTTCCAGCATCGGCCGCTGTACTTTGAAGACGTGGCGGCAGAACGTTGTGGAGATTCCTGCGGATGTCTGCAGCCGGGAGTTTCCTTCGTGAAATTCTCTGCCGACTTTCTGCTGCTGCCCTGCAGAATGTGTCAGGACTGTCCGAACGAATGCATTCCGGCGGGACTCGATTGTCCAGTGGATCTGCCGGTCCGGAAAACTCAAAAGCCCCGTAGTTCCGGCCGCAAACCTGCTTCTGCCTCTGCCACGGCCACGCCGACACCAGAACCTGAAACAAAGACAGCGCCAGTGGTCGCCGTTGTTCGTCCTGTGTCATTCGAAAAATCGACGGCAGTGGATCAGCGGTCGCTGTCGGACGGGAGTAGCGGTCTGCAGGAACCGGAGGCGCGAGCCAGCGGTGGAATCGAAGAGTCTCGGGAGTCCGAAGGAATACTGCTGCCTGCAGTGACTGATCTCCCTGAGCCCCCGGAGTTTGCGCGTCATCCGGGACGTCGTTCCATCAAAAGGGCGAAGTGAACGTGAGTCCTGCGATTCGCCGCAGGCGCGACCAGAGTGAAGCGGGTTGGGTTTCGAGGAGTGCCGTACCTGTGGCGTACACCGGTGCCGTTGCAGAGCCGGCGTTCAGCGGCCTGACAGAGGCGGGGTACCAGACTGAGCCTGCCTGCGGGTCACCCTGAGCATTCGCGGGAATGCGTTGTGTTACGATCAACTCAGGCGGTACGGCCTGGAGCGCCGTGTCGCTGACTGATTCGAGAAATCCGGGAACAGAGTTTCCCGGCATCGAGTCAAAACGCAGTTTGGCCTCAGCATTTGCTGACAGCAACTGAACGTCGGACTGCTGCAGGCAGACAAGGGCTCTCAGGTCGGAATAGTCTCCCACCGTGCACAGTTCAGTTCCGGGCTCCAGCCAGAGTCTGCTGCGGTGGGAATCGAGCACATCAGCGGTGTTGAAAGTGGTCTGACGATTGCCTTCGATGCCAGGAATTTGCAGCAGGTTTCTCGAAGCCAACACGATGCCGCTTCGGGGACTGCGAATGGTCAGTTCGGATTCCGCTTTTTTCAGAAGTTCAAGACGTCGCTGGGCGGACTCCAGCAGCTCCTGAGCGGCTGGCAAACGACTGTCGCCGGAACCTGATTCCAGCTGACGGAGCCGCAATCCTGCTGTGGCCACCCTGCGGCGAGCGATTTCGCCTTCCGCTTCTGCAATCTTCAGTTCCAGATCGCCGTTCGTGAACTTTGCCAGCACATCTCCTGCCTGAACGCGAGTGCCTGCAGTGATCATCCATTCCACGGAGCCGGCGCCCTTCACGTAGACCGTCTCGCAATTTCCCGGCGTCAGCACAAATGGAGCTTGCAGTGGAATGGACACTGGAAAAAACAAAACGAGGGCCAGCAAGGCTGTGGCAACCGCAAGTCTGAGTTTCGACAGTGAGTTGTCTGGTGTGCTCCAGAGCGTTGTCAGCAGGTTTCGCAGGCGCTGCCCTGCGGTGAGCGTTAAAGCGGCAATTCCGGGAGCAACTGCTGCCCAGCCAAGCCCGGACGGTTCCACAAAGCGGTACACCAGCGTCAGCAAACCAGCTGTGATCATTATCCGATAAACGGCAGCAGCCATGCCGTAGCAGGCAAGGCCAAATCGAGCCCTGCCGGAACGCTCGGAGACAAACACCGGGGGTTCGCCGGTGAGCAGTCTTCGGAGCAGATTCGAAGCTTCTTCATTTGCGGCTTCCGCCAGATTGGGCACTCCACAGAAATCGCTCAGCAGATAATAGCCATCGTAACGCAGCAGTGGGTTTCCATTGACCAGCAGAGTATTCAATGAACACAGGAGCATAACATTCAGGCAGAAGTCGTGCAGGAGTCCGGGGTGTGAGCAGGTCCAGAGCAGCGCACATACGGCCGCCAGCACAAACTCGATTGCCATCCCGGCCCCTGCTACAGCCATGCGTTTCCAGCGTTCCGGCCAAAGCCATGAATCGCTGACGTCGCAGTAGGGAAAGGGAATCAGCAGCGTCAGTTGCACCCCAAGTTCCCGACATTCACCCCCCAGATGTCTGCAGACAGCAGCGTGACCCAGTTCATGCAGTCCGCGGATAAGCACGAGAGCTGCGGTCATGAGCACCAGGTTTCCGGGGGCCAGCAGACGCGTGAGACCTGGCAATTCGCTGACGAGTGTTTCGTGCTGCGTCAGTGTCAGCACTATGGCCAGCAGAGTCAGCAGGAGTCCGGCGGTCAGCACAATGGGCTGCATCAAAACATTGGTGACCGGAGTCAACCAATTCAGCACCCCTGATGGATCAATCCCGCGCCAGCGAAATGAGATGAGGCTCCACCAGCCGCGGAGCACAGCGTGCAGTCCGGCTCCTTCCATCCGCGGCCGTGCGACAGTTCCATGCCGACCCGGAACCAGAGGGCGCATCAGCCCGGAACGAACGGCACCCGCAAGAAACCTTCGCAGTTCACCGAGAGACCAGTCGAATTCGGGATGCTCAGACGCCAGTTGAGCGGACAGGCGTTCCAGCGGCTGACCACTGCCCGCCCGCTGAAGCAGACTCAATTCTGCATCCGACATCTGAAAATAGGAAAGGCGCAGAGGGTCCTTCAGCACCCACAGCCCCCCCCCGGCTGCTCGCAGCTCAAGATCCTCCCTCAGACACCAACCCGCCGTTTCCATGCCCGACTCCGCAGGATCTGCACGTTTGTTTTTAGTTTTCGAGCAGCACGTTCAGCAGAACGTTTTCGCCGGGGCGCAGGCGGAATTCGGGATTGGCAACTTCAGCCCGAATCCGCACCTGTCGATTGAGCGCATCCACTTCGGGGCTGATGAAGATGAGTCGACCTTCGAGCACCAGTGGAGGAAAGTTGTCTTTTTGAGCACCGTTGCCTGTTTCCGCCGAGGCTGCTGCCGTCAGCACCTGTCCGCGGACTTTTTGTCCGGTTTTGAGCGATGCGGCAGTATCTGCGGCGGCGAACCCTTCCAGATGCAGCGGATTCAGCTGCAGCACTCGAACCACCGCCTCTCCTGCTTCGCACCATTCACCAGCCTGTTTCAGGTGTTCCACGACAACGCCATCGAAGGGGGCAGTCAGTCTGCGGCGATCCAGCCGGGCCTGGGCAATGTCGAGTGTGGTTTGAAGATTCTGCAGCTGCAGCCGGGAATCCTCGCGATCCGACTGTGCCTCTTCGAGCTGCAGCTCCAGTCGCTGAAGTGCCGCTCGCTGCTGTTCCACAAGGGATCGGGCGGCGCGACTGCGGGAGGCCGACATGCCGCGTTCCTGCACGGCCGCTTGCGTTCGAATTCGCGACTGATCCCATTCATTCTGCAGTGCAAACCACTCTGCGGCCGGCACGCTTCGCTCTGACTGCGTCCGCGACACCCGAGCGCGTTCAAGTTTATCTTTAGCCAGTTCTTCGAGCTTACGAGCGAGCTGCACGGGGGATTCATCAGCGGCAAGAAGTTCGGCCGCTTGAGCCTGTTCCTCAGCCTCTTCCAGCTGCTGACGGCCCTCTTCCACCGCTGCTTCAGCGATCTGCACCTTGCGAGAAGACTCAAACTTCTGCTGTGCAGCCAGAAGTTCGCGTTCAGCCAGCTGGACGGTGAGCACAGCTTCACGATCATCAAGTGCTGCAAGCTGATTACCCTGAGACACATGGATGCCGGGAAGGACATCGATCGACTTCAGCCCACCGCGTTCCAGCGCGGGCACGCGAGCTTCTGCTGCGGCTCGCGCGAGGCACTGGAACTGGAGAATCCGCACGGTCGGCGCGGTCGGCGCTGCGACCGCAGTCACCGTGGCCGGTTCAACGCCGGAATTCCGTACAGGGCTGCTTCCCAGCAGTGTTGACCCCAGTAATAAGCCTGATGCCAGCAACGGCATGCCTGTGTTTCTGAACATTGGTTCTGCTCCCGCACGCACTACCGGCCACCCCGCTGCACAAACTCAAGGAACTTCCGCAGCAACACGTACCCAAGACTTCTTCTTCCACACGCAATTTCCGCTCTGACTCCCGCCCCGGGACGCTCTCTGGCCCCACCCAGCACATCAGCGGCGAGTTCAGCTTTGACTCTGAGCATGAGCTGACCGGCTTCATTAATCACAGCTGACTCAGCAATGCGGCTGACTTGCGTCCTGTGGATTGTCTCGGGGGCGCTTTCGGAAAAAAATGAAACCGTTGGGGGGCCCTCTGCAGCCGCCGACATCACATGTCGCGATTCGCGTTCGGGAACCTCCAGCTGCAGCTCCCATGCCCCCTGGGGATTCGCAAGTTCCAGCAGCAACTGACCGCGCTGCAGCGGCTTCCCGGTCAGGCGTTCTGTCATGTCATCAGCGTAGACGCGACCGCTGAATTTGGCATGTACGTCCAGTGCCGCGAGCCTGCGTTCCAGCAGTGCTCGTCGCAGCCGCAGGGATTCCATTCCGGCCGACAACTCTGCCTGCTCGGCCGTCAGCAGGGCCATGTCAGCCGATCGCGCCGCCTTCAACTGCTCGATGGCTGCCAGCCGGGCCTCGGACGCCGCTGTTTGTCCAAGCACAGATTCCAGTTCCAGCGACAGCTCGTCACTCCGCAGCTGCATCAGTAACTGTCCTTCCGAGACCTGATCACCGTCCTTCACCGCCACGAACGTGACAATACCGTTTTCCGGCGCGTAAATCTGCAGCCGCTGGGATGGCAACAGTCGGCCAGCGGCCGCCACCCATAACTCCGTGGGCACGAGGGCCAGAACGAGGATCACAACGGCGATTGCAGCGATCAACAGACGTCGTTTGGAGGAGAACAGCGATTGGCCAGCTGAGCGATGTCCGCGGCTTCCGGAAGCTGCCTCGAGGTTTCGCAGAGCGCCGCGAATCTGTTGCAGCACCCGCTGCAGAAGTTCGCGATCCGGCTTTGCCCCTCCACCAAACTCCAGAACCAATGCCCGCTCACTCTCCGACCAAACCCCACCAATACTCAGAGGCAGCACCCACTGGCTGCCACCGTCCGGAAGCTCCGTCACTGCACCCCCGGATTGCTGTTTCGCCTGTTCCGCTACCACTCGGCAAATTCGCAGGACGGCCTCCGCACGCTCATTGACGCCGTCGGCTCCCGTCGCCGACTCCATTCGCCAGCCGACCGCATCTCGCCGACAGACGCAGGCTCGCGAACACCCCACGACGGCTGGAAGATCCGCTGCCAGAACTGCACCCAAAGCGGGCTCAGAGAGCGCACCGTAAAGCGCCGGCAACATCAGTTCCAATCGCTCGATGCCTGTCCGACAGCGTCTGAGAACTGCAAGTCGGGACCGTCGAAACAGATCCGCCAGAATTTCTGCTGCCGATTCCACGAGCCCTGCCGGAATCTCTGGTCCCGAAAGCTCCAGCACCAGCAGCCAACCAGCGGCAGCCTCGATGCCGATTGTCTGCCGCAGCCCCAGCTGCCCTTCGAGCAGTTCCTCGAACAGCCGGCCTGTCGACGCCGCGGCCAACTCCACCCGCACGCGTGAGTCCGCATCCGGCGCCCCCTGCGGGTCGCCTGCACCACACCTCGCTGCATACTCCACCGTGGCCCCATCCACAGACCACAGTTCCACACTGTGCAACCCGAATCCCGCGGCCAATTCCCTGACCGTCAGCAGCAGAAGCAACTCGTCTGAAGTATCAGCCGGCTGCCGCCGCACTGCATGTTCCAGAATCGTCTGGAGTTGTTCCAGCATGGACGTCATGACACTTCCCCTCTCCACACGCATCAATATCGGCCTGCCGTTAAGTATCGGCAGTTTCTGCGTGCTGGATTCCCGCCTCTCTGCAAAACCGTCGGGCTGGGCTGGCAAAGAATGCCGCCTGGGAGGAGGAGGATATGGGCTGGTCTGTGGCGAGGTCGCTGCGGCCGGTTGCTTTTCCGGCCTGCGAGTGAAGAGCTTCGGGGAACTTCGCAGCCAATTTTGCCGTCAGTGGCTTCCGTTTGAGGCGGCGATTGCCGTACATTTCCGGAGGCAATTGGCGAACGGCCAACGCAATTATGCTGAAGTGGAGGGGTCAACTGTCACTGCCTGACGAAGCCTGCAAACACGCCAGACAGTCAACAAACCAACCCCTCCACTTCAGCACAATCGAGCATTGAACGAAGGTTCTGCCGGCTTAAACACAGCCGGCAAAAAATGGTGTCGCGGAATTCCAAAAAATCTTTCACCGCTTTGACCTGTCTTTCAGCGGGAAGAAAACGACGCCCCTGAACCACCGCCGGTGCGGTTTTTCCGTCCGCAACGAACCTGTTGTCTGCACCAGTTGCGCACGGGCGTTTGCCCACAACGATTCTCCGGTTTGCTCCAGCGATGACCGTCTTCCCGGCTCTGCGGAAGATGCGGAACAACCCTGAACTTCTACGCGTAATCCGTGGGATCGCCTCCGTCTGATGGGGGCCGCGAGCATCTTCACTGACGAAAGTTCAATAGTGTGCGCGGAGGGTCTTCGCGCCGGCAGTCGGGACGGTCAGGGTGGAGCATCCCGTGGTTCCTCTTCCCAACGGAATGGAGCAGTTTATGAAATTGTTTGTGAGCCAATTTGCCCTTGCAGCGGCGATTCCCCTGTGTATTGCCGGGCAGGTTGTTGCCCAGGACGAGATCGCTGTGGAACAGCCCTCAGCAATCGAGCAGGCGCCGATGCCCGAGGGGGCCTACCTTCCAGACGGTGGTGCTGGAGTGATCTACGACGGCGGGACTGTTCCCGCTATTCCCACGTCCGAAGTTGCTCCTCCCATGTCCGGCCCCGGCTGCGATCCTCTGGCTGCCCCGCCGGTTTGGGGAATCCACCCTCAGCCGCTCTACTATCCGCAACCGATTCCTGGGATGACCCCGTTCTGCTGCCCCACAGCTCCGCTGTATCCGAACAGTGGACTGTGCTGTCTGAATCCGATTCAGACCACTTCCGGGTACTGCCCTCCTCCCGTCGCCGCAGCGGCTCCATGGTGTCCGCCAACACCGGTCGGCCTTCCGGTTGCCACAACCCCGGTTCCGCCACTGCCGATGTACACGGGTGCTGTTGCCGGGTATCCTTTCTCCACCGCCCCAATCTACTCCAACTCCTGTGCCACATGGCACCAGGTGCACCCGCTTCGCAAGGATGCTCTCTGGCATGTGAGTCCGGGCAACATGTTCCCCCAGCCACCAATTACGCCAATCGCCAAGGGCAACTATTACTTCCGGCCGTACAACTTCCGCCAGGTGCAGATCGATCAGATGCATGCAGCTTTGTGGACGGGGAACACGGCTGAGCCTTACACCTCACCCCTGCTGCCTGAACTGGCGACGAAACTGCATCATTACAAGGCGTCGCTCGACAAGGCCCTGCTGCCTTCTCTGGGTGGCAGCCAGCCGGCCGCCCCAGGGACTCTTGCACCGCTTGTTCTGCCAGCGCCCTGAGATTTACCTGCCGAGCCAGATGAGCCAATCTGAAGGATTCCGCGGTCATGCACTGCGGGATCCTTTTTGTTTTGAACCTTCGGCAGGAATTGCCGTCGCTCGAATTCCCTTCTGAAAAAAGCTCCCTCACGCCAGGTGTTAAGCTGTACCGGCTGCGCAGAGTTTTCCGATAGCTCCGCCGGAGGTCCCCATCAATGGGATCCCGCGCTGCAGCGCGCATGGAATTGGTGCAGCGAATTGCGAGTGCAACCGGCGAGGAGCTTTGGCATGTGGGGATTGCGAAATCTTCGGAATCGACAGCGACGTGCGGGTGGGAATTCCATCGGAGCCCCCGCGGAGCTTCTCGAATCCCGTGCCCTGCTGGCCGGCAACATTGAAGTTCGCGTGAATGGCGATCACATTCAGCTGCACGGCGACGACGCCAATAATGCAGTCCGCATCCGTCGCGGTACCTCCGGCATCGTGGTGGAGGGGCTTGAGAGCACCACCATCAACGGTGGCAATGATGTTGTGCAGATTTCTGCCGACCCATCGGCACTGAGTGGCAGACTTTGGATTTTCCTGAACGGTGGCGATGACAAGGCCGTGGTGGCCACAGGCATCACAGCTCCATTGGGTTTTCGCGTTTATGGCGGTGACGGCAATGACTCGCTGTCTGCCATAGGCACCACATTTCAGCGACTGGCTGGTTTTTTTGGCGACGACGGCAATGACACCCTCGTCCTCCAGGACTGCGTTGTCAACGGCAGTCTGCAAATCTTCGCCGACGCCGGCGACGATCTTGTCAGTCTCACGGGAACCACCATTAACGGCGAAGGACTGGTGAATACCTTTGAAGGGAATGATCGCGTTTCTCTGAACAACGTCGGTGGCGGTGGTCGCGTTGATCTCCGCACCGGAAACGGCAATGACAGTGTCACTGTGCGCAACACGACCCGAGCCGGTCTGCTGAACATCGCCACTCGCCGTGGCCAGGATTCGGTCATGTTCGAGGATAACACGTTCAACGGTCCCGTGAATGTGCTTACCGGAGCCCAGAACGACGCTGTCCACCTGCGGGACGGCAGCACGTTTAACGGAGCGTTCTCGGTGAACGGCACCGACAGCAGACGCAACGACTTTGGTGACGTTCCGGGTGGCGATCAGTTCAAGACTGAATCAGGAAATACCTTCAACGGCGGCAGCAGCACGCTGAAGTTTGAAGGCAGTGAAATTCCCGCTGCCATCAATACGCGCTACGATGGAACCAATAATGCCGGTGGACTGATTCGCGATGCCGCTGCTGCCGACAGTGCTGCGTCGGCGCTGGCTGCCAACTTTGAGCTGACGGCTACCGCCAGCTCCGCTCAGTCCGTCAACGGCACCGGCAATGTACTGATCACTCGCACGCCCAATATCTCCATCGCCGGAAAAACTGTGGCGGGAGCGACGGTGACCGTGGATGCCGATGGTGACGGACAGTTCGATGACGGAACGGCGACCGCAGATGCCTCCGGCAACTACACCGTGACCACCGCAGTCGCTCGAACAGACCTCTACACCAGCATCGCGGGTGATGATGGTCTCACCGGACGACGTTCCGTGAAGGTCCGCGGTGCCGTAGCGAATGTCGGCCAAACGGATGTCTCCGTCGAAGTGGACTATGTCACCGGATCTGTAGTGGAATTCACATCTGAGCTGGGCACCTATCACCTTGAATTGTTCGACCAGCAGGCTCCGGGCGTTACTACCAACTTCCTGAAGTACACCAATCCGCAAAACGGCGAAGCCACTGGTCGCTACACCAACAGCATCATCCATCGCTCCGTCAGCAACTTCGTGATTCAGGGCGGTGGCTTTACCATCGACGGTGGCGTGATCGACGAAGTGCCGCTCGATCCTTCGGTTGTCGGTGAATTCTCCACACAGCGGACAAACATCAAGGGCACCATCTCCATGGCCCACGCCGGTGACCCCAACGTGCTCACCAGCCAGTGGTTTGTCAACACCGTTGACAACCCCAGCCTTGATGATTTCGACGGGCGGCGACACACCGTCTTCGGACGACTTGTGGGCAACAGTCAGACTGTCGTCGATGCCATCGCTGCACTTGCCAAAACCAACCTCAATTCGCAGTCCGGCTCCGGAGCCCTCGGCGAAGTGCCGCTGCGAACACCCTTCACCGAATTCTCGCGATCGCTCACCGGCACCGTCTCGACCAATGCCAACAGCACGCGACTTATCGGGACCAACACGAAGTTCATCACGGAACTCAAAGGAGCCCTCTTCGGGCTGCGTTCCCGCATCCAGATCAACGGACAAACGTTCTTCGTCGCCTCCATCGACAGCGACACAGAACTTACCCTGTCCCAGGCTCCCACCTTTTCCGCAGTCAACGTGTCGGCCAAAACCGACTTTCAGGATTCCAGCTTCGTCAAATTCACGACGGTGCGTCAGATCTTTACATAGGTGGCCACGGCGGCATCACTTCTTCAATGATTCCGCCGACAGTGCCAGTTCTCCCGCGTCCAGTTCGCCGTCCGCCGGAATCACCAGCTTCAGCTGTCCTCGATCCAGTACCTCAACGGAGCCATTTCGCTGCAATTGTTTCAGGAATCCAACCCGTTCCTGCCACACTCGAAATGTCCATTCACCGGCCGGGAGCCGGGGCAGCTCAAATCGGCCGTCCGCATCGCTGACGGCCGCATAAGGGTGGTCGAGCACCAGCAGCCACGCCTTCATCCATGGATGAATCGAACAGTCCACGCGGGCCGGCAACTGTTCAGCCTTCTTCAGCGTCCGTTCCAGTGGCATCCCCTGGGGAATCACATCGTTGAACGGTGTCGAACGCTTCAGATAGACGGCCGCGTTGTGTGCCACGGGATCTGAATTGACCAGCTGCAGGACGCCGCCTGTCCGCAGCACCGACACTCGCGGCTCAAACCGACACCCTCTGTTGTCCAGTTTCACCGGAGCTGGCAGCGCTGCCAGCTGTGGGTGGATCGGCACCGAAGATCGTGAATCGAGCCAGATCACCACGTTGCGGACGCCTCGATTTTTTTCGTTCACCAGCAGTGATTCATCGGTCAGGTTCTGGCCACCGCAAATCTCCGCATCCCGCTCGATCACCAGTGGCTGAGGCTGCGGAATGGTCCCCGCCCAAAGGAACGTTCCTTTCAAAGTTCCCCAGGAGTCCTGGGCGGTGAGGGGGGCTGAAAACAGCAGCCCGCAGGATACGAGCAGCAAACTTCTCAACATCGGTACGCCCCTTCACTCAGATTTTCCGGCGAAAACGAACGCGCAGGCGGTTCGCAGGGAGATTTTGCGTCAGTTTTGGGCATTTCTCAATAAATCCGAGTAAGGTTTGAGCAGCTTCGTGGGATTTCTCGTTTCATTAGACGCGGGCGACAAAAGTCCCGTCGGCAGTCGCGAGGGTTCTGCCGGGTTTCTGGTTGCCAGCCACGAAAGCCGCTTTTCCCCACGACCGCATCATCACAGAGAGGCTCCCTGATTCCGGCACGCTCTTGTCGCCCGTGCTTTTCCCGTTCGATTTGTTCGCCAGCGGCGTCCAACCGCATTTCCACTCTCACCAGTCCTCGCCAGGATTTGACATTCCCGCTCGTCCGCATATCCTCAGTGACAACCCACACGCTTAAGACTTCTCAACTCGGCGGTGATACTCGTGTCAGGATTGCAGGATGAGCTCATACAGCCAGCGGCTGAACCAGCGGATTCAACAGACGCAGACCCCAGCGCTGGTCGGCATCGATCCACGTTTTGACTGGCTGCCGGAAGAATTTCGCCGGCGCGCTCATTCGCACCCCGGTGGCACACGCGTGTCCATGGCGAAGGCTTTTCTGGAATTTTCCTTCGAACTGCTCAACCTTGTCGCGCCGCTCGTACCCGCGGTCAAGCCTCAGGCAGCCTTCTTTGAACAGCTGGGTTTGCCTGGCCTTGCCGCCCTGCATGCTGTCATGTCCACCGCTCGCAGGCTGGGACTGATCGTCATCGCCGACGCCAAGCGTGGCGACATCGGCTCCACCGCAGAAGCCTACGCTGACGGCTGGCTTGCCGGAGCTGACCCCGACGCTGCCGCCTGGCCCGCCGATGCGCTGACCATCAATCCCTGGCTGGGCGCGGATTCTCTGCAGCCGTTTGTGGATGTCGCCGCAAAGCGCGGTGCGGGTCTGTACGTGCTGGTCCGCACCAGCAATCCGGGGGCGGCCCAGTTTCAGGACCGCGTCAGCGACGGTGTTCCGCTCTATCAAACCGTGGCGGATGTTGTCACCCAGCTCAGCGCGTCCACCCGGACTGCGGACGACACCTGGGGTTCCGTTGGTGCCGTTGTCGGGGCCACGTGGCCCGCACAACTGACGTCTTTACGGGCAGCGATGCCGGGTGTCCCATTTCTGGTTCCCGGCTACGGTGCCCAGGGGGGGACGTCTGCCGACACTGCTGGTGCGTTCGCGGCTGACGGCTTCGGGGCCATCGTCAACAGCTCCCGCGGCATTAACTTCGCCTGGCGCCGCAAACCCTTCTCTGAACAGTTCGGTGAGCAACGCTGGCAGGAAGCGGTCGTTGCCGCCGTCCACGAAATGATCGCTGACCTCGCCGCAAATACTCCAGCTGCAAATCTGCAGTCGTCCTGAATTCCGTAACAACGCGAAAGGTGACCAGTCATGATTCCGCTCCGCAGCCTGCTCTCACTGTTCCTTGCGTTTGCCCTGCTTCAGGGACCTGCCACATTCGCCGACGAAACCGCAAAACCTGCAAAACAGGCAGATAAGCCCGCAGAAGAGCCGGCGGCTCACGCTGAAAAGCCACCGGCAAAGACACGCGTTGACTGGGCTGAAATTGTGCTGAAGGGCAGCCTTCCCGAGGCTGTCGCTGCCCCGGGAATGTTTGGCAGCCCACCCGATTCACTTCCCTCCATCCTCGATCGCCTCAACAAGGCGGCGTCCGACAAAGCCATTCAGGGCGTGTTGCTGGACATCCGCAGCCTCGAGATCGGCTGGGCTCGACTGCACGAACTTCGCACCGCCATTGCTGCCGTCAAAGCGGCCGGCAAACCCGTCTGGGCGCGCATGGATGATGCGGATAACAAACAGTATCTGCTCGCGGCGGCCTGCGACCGCATTCTGATGCCCGAATCCGGGACCCTCGCACTCGTCGGACTCCGCGCCGAAGTGACCTTCTACCGCAACCTGTTCGATATGCTCAGCATTCAGCCGGATATGCTTCGCGTTGGTGCTTTCAAGTCCGCCGCCGAACCCTATACACGGACAGAGATGAGCCCTGAGTTTCGGCAGGAGATGGAAGAGATCCTTGACGATCACTATCGCGATATGGTCAGCCAGGTTGCGGCTGCCCGCAAACTCACTGAAGAACGTGTCCGCGAAATCATCGATATCGGACTGATCCCCGCCAGCGAAGCCAAAGACCTCGGATTGATCGATGACCTTGCCTACGAAGATCAGCTCAAATCCCTGATTGCGGGCAAACACCAACAGCACGATGTACGCATCCGCGAAGACTACCGCAAGGAAAAGGTCTCCACAGAACTCGATTTGTTCTCCCTGATGAAGATGTTGTCCGGTCCCAAGCCCGCCACCGGCAGTCGTCAGCCCCGCATCGCAGTTCTCACACTTGAAGGCTCCATCACCGCCGGCAGCGACCCCACCTCACTGCTCAGCGGAGGTGGCGGCATCAACTCCGACCGCATCGTGCCCATCATCCACAAGCTCGCCGAAGACGAAAACGTCAAGGCCATTGTGCTTCGCGTCGACAGCCCCGGTGGCAGCGCCCTTGCCAGCGACCTGATCTGGCGGGCTCTGGAAAGCAGCGGCAAACCGGTCGTCGCCAGCATGGGGGATGTGGCGGCCAGCGGTGGCTATTACATTTCCATGGGTGCCGAAGCCATCTTTGCAGAACCCGGGACCGTCACCGGCTCGATCGGTGTGCTTGGCGGCAAGATCGCCATCGAAGGCCTGATGAACAAACTCGGCGTCACCACATCCGTCATCAGCCGTGGGAAAAACAGTGGTGTCATGAGCATGACCACGGGATTCACAGATTCCGAACGGGCTGCCATGCAGCGCATGCTTAACGAAACTTACGACCAGTTCACTAAGAAAGCGGCCGCCGGAAGACGCATGGAACATGCCGCCCTTGAGAAGCTCGCCCGCGGTCGCGTCTACACTGGACGCCAGGCAAAGGAAATCGGACTTGTTGACCACCTCGGCACGCTGGCAGACGCCATTGCCCACGCCCGCACGCTCGCCGGCGACGCCGAAGGCAAACTCGAACTGGAACAGCTCCCGCCGGCCGGCAGCCCGCTTGAAGGTCTGCTCGGCCAGCACACTGCTGCCAAACCGCCACTCGCCGAAGTCCTGCAACTGCTCCCAACCTCCCTGCACGCACCCCTCCAGCACCTGCCGGCTCTCGAACTCCTTCACAAGGATCCCGTGCTGCTGATGCTGCCCTTCCACCTGCAGATCCATTAGTTCCCCCGCCCCGCAGCAGGCCAGGACTGTTCCCCGACTTCTTTTCCATGCAGAGTTCTTCCATGACTCCGGCAACTCCAGTCCGCGCAACAGTCCTGCCTGCCACCCTTGCCCTCGCGATCCTCGCTTTGGTCGGGCCCGTCACTACCGCCCAGGACGGCCCGCCCAAACCCGCTGCGCAAGCCAGCGATTCCGATAAGATTCAGCTGCTCAACCAACAGCTGGAAAAGCAATTCCTCGCTGAACTCGATGCGCTCCCCGCACCAGCAGCCGACGCACCCGCGGCGACGGCCGTCGACCAGCACTCCCGGCGCGGCGACCTGCAGATGTATCTGGCCCGCTTTGCTGACGCCGAAACCTCTTATCGCCGCATGGTTGAACTCGATCCCTCACTCGATGCGTCCCACTGGCGACTCGGAATCGCCTGCTTCTTCGCTGATCACCCCCAGGCTGGCGCAGATCAGTTTGAGAAATATCACAGCTTCGACAGCGTCGATCGTGAAAATGGAATCTGGAGATACTTCTGCCACTATCGAGCCTCCGGTAAGGACGCGGCCCGTAAACAACTCCTGCGGTATGACAAGGACGACCGCCCGCCGTTTCGCGAAGTCTACCAGCTCTTCCAGGGAACGCTCTCCGCTGAACAGGTGCTCAAAACCGCCTCCGCAGCCGCCGAGACAACCCGCTCCCAGCGTCTGTTCTACTCACACCTCTACGTGGGCCTGAACGCCAGCCTCGAAGATGATCGCAGCACCGCTATCAGTTCTCTGCAGCAGGCCACACTCAATGACTGGCCCCGCAACGCCGGCTACGGACCCCGCTACATGTGGCATGTCGGTCGCCTCGAACTCAATCGACTCAAATCAACCACGAAAAAATGATTTCAAAAACAACATCGGGAGGGCGAAGCTCCTGCTGAGCCACTTACCCCACGGGAGCACCTCGCATGGCCCAACCCTGCTCCTTCAGGATCACGTTTGATCGGCCCGATCGCCGCTATGCAGGCGGCGACTCCGTTCGCGGCTCCGTTCAAATCCTCGTCAACAGCCCGATCAAGTCAAAGGGGATTTGGTTCACCCACTGCTGGCGTGCGCACGGCATCGGGAATCAGCACGAACAAACGCTGAAAACCACGCAGCTGGCCGAACCTGAACTTTTGCAGCCCGGCCAGGAACTCAATTTCGATTTCAGCGTCACCGCCCCACTTCAGCCACTCACGCAACGCGGTGGTTTGTTCACTGTCGACCACTATGTTCAGGTGCACATCGCCGTTGCATGGGCCACGGATCCCAGCGGCGAAGAAGACTACCTGCTGGATGCCGGCGGAGTTCCCGATAATCTGCCCGTTTCACGTCAGAAAATCACACTCGGACCGTCCTCGCAGTCCCCCAGTCAGCCATCCAGTGCTGTCATCGGCTTTGTCGGGTTTCTGATTTTATCCATCCTGCTGTTTGGTATCGGCGCCTTCTTCGTGGCCGAACCGATGATTCCCGTCGGCCTGCTGATCCTCGGCCTTGCTGTCGCCGCCTGGTTTGGCGGCCGCAGCCTGCTGCTCAAACGCCAACTGGGGACCGTGGACCTGAGCATCCCCCACTTCGTCACGGCCCCAGGCGAACCGTGGCTCGCAGAACTCAAATTCTGCCCACCCCGTGCTCTCCGCCTGAATGCCATCATGCTGACATTGCAGGCCGAGGAATCCACCGTCTCCGGTTCCGGATCCGATAGAAAAACGCATCGCCGCAAGGTTTTTGAGCAGATCATTCCCCTTCGCGAAGCAGAACAACTCCCGGCCGGTGAACCAGTTCACGAACGGCTGCTGATCACCTTCCCCGAAACCACTTCACTGAGCTTTGAAGCTGGTGACAACAAAGTTCGCTGGACAGCCCTGCTGCGAATCGACATCCCCGGCTCACCCGACTGGACCAGAACCATCCCGCTGCAGGTCCTGCCTGCCGCTTTCGCCAGCCAAATCCCACCCGCTCCGGAGATGCTCCCCCATTGGCACACCGGCGGAAACTCAGCTGAACCTTCGCAGAACAGGCCGACTTCCGGCAGGTCGCGCGTCAGCACCGCCACCACCGATGACTCTGCTTCCACCACCATCACCACCGTGCTCGCAGAAATCAATTCCCACAGCCCGCACAGCAGTGCCCGCGCCAGCGTCATTCGCCGCGCTGTTGGTCAGCGCATGACCGTTTCGATCACCATCAAACGCTCCGCCACCACCATTGGCAACGCAGACGAAGACCCTCTTTACAGCGGTGGCCTCACCGTTGATGGCACCATTGACGGTACGCGTCAGGCGATCCGCATCATCGCTCTCACCTCCGCTTCAGCCGAAATCGAATCTCTGCCACAAGACGCATCCTGGCAAGCCGAAGTTGAACTGATTGACTGGGACACCCTCTACCACCGCATCAATGCCCGCCAGCTGCCCTAGCCCGCACCGGCCGCATTTTTCCCTGTCTGCAAGCCTCCAATCGCTCCCGGCTCTTGCGTTCCAGGGGGGCCAGCCGTCATGCTATGGACGGATCTGTTCTTTCCTGCTGCCGCCAGTCCTGTTCCCCGGAAACTCAACATGCATCTGCGACCTGCCAGCCATTTGTCTGTGTTGTGCCTGCTGTTCATCAGCAGTCTCACAGCGCCCAGGCTCCCCGCAGACGACCTGTTCACCACACAGGTCGCCCCGCTGCTGCAGCGTAAATGTCTCAGCTGCCACAATTCAGAAGACCGCAAAGGCGACTTCTCGCTGCAGACGTCTGCAGAACTGGCCGCATCGGGCATGGTGCAGCCCGGAGCTCCCGACGACAGCCAGCTGCTCCACGAAGTGCTTCCGCACGACGGCCAGCCACCCGCAATGCCGCAGGACGGTCAGCCGCTGTCCACCACCGAAACGGACCTGCTCAGACGCTGGATTGCTGCTGGTGCCACCTGGCCCGACGGCATGACACTGCAGGCTGCCGTGATCCAGGATTTCAGCTGGTGGTCGTTTCAGCCTCTGCAGCCCGTCACTCCCCCAGCACTGACTGATGCCGCGGCCGCAGCCTGGATTCGCAACCCGGTCGATGCCTTTGTCCTCGAAGCCATGCGTCAGCAGGGACTGCAGCCGTCTCCGGAAGCCGACCGCCGAACACTCATCCGCCGGCTCAGTTTTGACCTCCTGGGACTGCCACCAACGCCCGAAGAAGTCGAAGCCTTCGTGGCCGATCCGGCAGCCGATGCCTTCGAGCGGCTGGTGGACCGCCTGCTGGCCTCGCCACAGTACGGCGAACGCTGGGCGCGATACTGGCTGGATATCGTGCGTTACGCCGACACCTGCGGCTACGACAAGGACAAGCTCCGCCCCAACGCGTGGCCTTACCGCGACTACGTGATCAAGGCTTTCAACACCGACAAACCGTACGGACGATTTGTGGAAGAGCAGGTGGCCGGCGATGTGCTCTATCCCGGCGATCCGGACGGCATCCTGGGGCTGGGTTTCATTGCTGCCGGGCCATGGGACTTCATCGGGCACGTGGAAGTCCCCGAGGCGAAGTTCGATGGACAGGTCGCCCGCAACCTCGATCGTGACGACATGGTTTCGGGCACTCTCAATGCCTTCTGCAGCCTGACCATTCAGTGTGCTCGCTGTCACAACCATAAATTCGACCCATTCACTCAGGAACACTATTACAGTCTGCAGTCAGTCTTTGCCGCCGTGGACCGCGCGGATCGGCCGTGGGATGCCGATCCTGCGATCGAGCAGCGTCGCAGGGAACTGACTGAATCGCGGCAGCAGGCCGTGCGGGGCCGCGACGAACTGCAGGCCGCGATTCGGCGGGAAGGTGGCAGGGCACTGGAAGATCTTGAAGCCGAAGTTGCCCGCCTGAAACCGCTGGCAGAACCTCCTGCGAAAAAGCCTGAGTACGGCTATCACAGCAACATCGCGGGCAAAGCGACAGAACAGAAATGGGTGCAGGTGGACCTGGGTGAAGATCGACCTGTGCAGTCCCTGGTGCTGCACCCCTGTCATGATGAATTCGGCGGGATCGGTGCGGGCTTTGGTTTTCCCGTGCGTTTCCGCATCGAAGTCGCCGACGCCGCAGGTGCCGCCCAGTCGCCCCCGGTCTTCCGCACCGTGCTTGATCACTCAACCGCAGATGTCGCAAATCCCGGGCTGGCCACCGTTACAGCGACCGTGGACGGCCCTGTGCGACTGCTCAAAGTCACTGCTTTGCAGCTGGCACCCCGGTCGAACGATTACATCTTCGCTCTGGCCGAAATCGAAGCCCTCGCTGCCAGCGGAAAGAACCTTGCAGCCGGTGCCAAAGTGCAGGGACTGGATTCGATTGAGGCCGCGCCGCGCTGGAGCCAAACCAATCTCACGGATGGCATCTGGCCGACCGCTGCCGATCCCAACGCCGCTGCCGCACTGCGATCCGCCAGTGAACGACTGCAGCAGCGCATGCAGGAACTGCTCACCGAAGCACGCCGCACCCAGCAGACGCAGTTCGCTGACGCCATCGCAGCAGCTGATCGGGACCTCGCGGCCCTCCCGCCTGGACGCATGGTCTATGCCGCAGCCACTCACTTCACGCCGCAGGGCAACTTTCAGCCCACTCAGGGCCGTCCCCGCACCATTCGCATCCTGCATCGCGGCAACGAATCACAGCCCCGCGAGGAAGTCAGGCCCGGGACCGTGCCACTGAGCACTGGCGATGCATGGCAGTTTCCGCTGGCAGACGATCACAGCGAAGGCGCCCGACGAGCCGCTCTGGCCAAATGGATCACCCGCCCCGATCACCCGCTCACCTGGCGTTCCATCGTGAACCGCATCTGGCAGGCACACTTCGCCCGAGCCATCGTGGATTCGCCAAACGACTTTGGCCGCATGGGCCAGCTGCCAACGCACCCGCAACTGCTCGACTGGCTGTCCGCTGAATTCCTCCGCAATGGTCAGTCCTTCAAAGCCCTGCATCGACTGCTGGTCACCAGCAGCACCTGGAAACAGTCCTCGCAGATTACCGCCGAACAGCTGCAGATCGATGCCGACAATCGCTGGCTGTCACGTATGCCCCGCCGCAGACTCACCGCGGAAGAACTTCGTGATGCCGTGCTGGCAGTCAGCGGGCGACTGAATCCGGAAATGGGAGGTCCCGGCTTCTACCTGTTCGAGCTGGAAAAAACGGACCACTCCCCGCACTACGAATATCACAAGTTCAACCCCGATGATCCCCGGTCGCATCGCCGCAGCATCTATCGCTTCATCGTGCGTTCTCAGCCCGATCCCTTCATGACCACCCTCGACTGCGCCGATTCGTCCCAAAGTACGCCACGACGTCACGAAACCACAACCGCCCTGCAGGCACTCTCGCTGCTGAACAACCGCTTCAACCTCGTCATGGCTGGTCACTTTGCGCGGCGCGTTGAACAGGCAACAGAGAACCCTGCTGATCGCGTGGCGCTCGCATTTCAATTAGTGGCCGGGCGTCAACCTGCGGCTGAAGAACAGCAGCAGTTGCAGGAATTCTGCGCAGAGCACGGACTTCCGGCACTCTGCCGACTGCTGCTGAATCTGAATGAATTCGTGTTTGTGGACTGAAGCTTTCAGCTGACGTCGATCACAGCCAGGCCTGAAGGTGCTGTCGTTCCAGCTGTTCAAGAAGCTGTTTGATGCGTTCGGACTGCGAGGCATCAGCGACGAGTGTGGCATCGGGGGTGTGAACGATGATCAGGTTTCGCAGTCCCAGTGTGGCCACCAGGTGATCGCTGCTGGTGCGGACGATGCAGCCGTGCGTGTCCACACCGCAGAACAGTCCGTCGATGGTATTGCCCGAGGCATCGACGCCGTTGAGTCTTGGAAGTGACAGCCAGCTGCCGACGTCGTCCCAGAGAAATGGGGCTTCAAGGACAACGACGCTGTTGGCGCGTTCGAGGATGGCGTAGTCGATGGAGATGTTTTTGAGCAGCGGGAATTCTGAGGCCATGGCCTCACGGCGCTGACCTTTGCGCCAGCCGTCACGGATCCGCAGGAGTCCGGCGTGGAGTTCGGGCTCGAACTGTTCGAGGAGCTGGATGATGGTGGCCGCCTTCCAGCAGAAGATGCCGCAGTTCCAGAAAAAGCGGCCTTCACGGATGTATTGTTCAGCGAGGCTGAGGTGCGGTTTTTCGCGGAAGGTTTTGACATGGAACAGGCTGGGGGTTTGCTGTCCGATCAGGTCACCACGCTCGATGTAGCCGTAACCAGTGGAGGGAAAGGCTGGAGTGACTCCGAAGAGCACCAGCTGTTCGGGGTTATTCTGCACGACGTCAACTGCACGATGGACAGCGGCGTGGAAGGCTTCCAGGGGCTGAATGACGTGGTCGGCTGGCATCACGAACATGATGCCGTCAGGATCACGTTCGAGTATTTCGAGGGCGGCGAGTCCGACGCAGGGAGCTGTGTTTCGGGCGGCAGGTTCGACGAGCAGATTGTCTTCAGGGAGTTCGGGGAGTTGCTGTTGGGTGGCGGCAGCCTGCAGCGTGTTGGTGACGATCCAGGAATTCGCGGGTTCGGCCCAGGAGCGGCAGCGGTCGAGCGTCTGCTGGATCATGGTGCGATCGCCGGCGAGCCGCAGGAGTTGTTTGGGGAGTTGTCTGCGGCTCTGCGGCCAGAATCTGGTGCCGCTTCCACCGGCCATAATCACTGCATGCAGCATGTTGAAGGCTCCTGGCGCGGTCAGCGCTTCAGTTCGTATTCCTTGATTTTGCGATAGAGCGTGCGTTCACCGATGCCCAGCATCGTGGCGGCTTCCTCGCGGTTGCCGTTGGTGAGTTCCAGCGCACGGTAGATGTAGTGACGTTCCACATCGGCAATGGGTTTGCCCACAAGCCCGTCAGCGCCGGCGGGTACTTCGACGGCGGATTCAGCGGGTTGATCGCGGACGAGTACCGCGATTTCCGGAGGCAGTCCGTCCACATCGAGCACACCGTCAGAATCCAGCACAAGCATGCGTTCGATGACATTCCGCAGCTGGCGGATGTTGCCCGGCCAGTGATAAGCGAGCAGTGCCTTGCGGGCGCTGCGTGAAAAGCCCTGGACTTCACGGCCCATGCGGCGTGAGATTTCGCGCAGGAAGTGTTCCATCAGCAGCGGGATGTCACCCTGACGCTCCCGGAGTGGCGGGAGGTAGATGGAAACCACATTCAGCCGATAGTAAAGGTCTTCGCGGAACTTGCCGTCAGCCACGTTTTTCTGCAGATCGGCGTTGGTGGCGGCAACAAGTCGCACGTTGATGGGCATTTCGTCGTTGGCGCCAAGACGCGTGATCTTGCGATCTTCCAGGACTCGCAGGAGCTTCACCTGGGTGTCCATGGGCATTTCGCCAACTTCATCAAGAAACAGGGTACCGCCGTTCGCGTGTTCAAACTTGCCGATGCGGCGCCCGATGGCCCCTGTGAAAGCGCCCGCCTCGTGCCCGAAAAGTTCACTTTCGAGGATGCTGTCCGGGAGTGCCGAGATGTTCAGCGGGACGAAGGGTTTGCTTTTACGCGGGCTGTTCTGGTGCAGCGCCCGAGCGACAAGCTCCTTGCCGGTACCGTTCTCTCCCTGAATCAGGACCGTGATGTCGGTGGGAGCCACGTTCTTCAGAATTTCAACGATGGAATGCATTTGAGGGCTGGTGCCGATCACGCCCTCAAATCCAAAGCGTTCGTCCAGTGAGCGACGCAGTTCGGCGTTGCGGCGAATGAGCCGCAGTCGGGCCGAGGCTTTTTCAACGGCGGAACGGAGTTCTCCGATGTCCAGCGGTTTCGTAAGGTAGGTGTAGGCGCCGTGCTGCATGGCGGTCACGGCGGAATGAATGGAACCGTGGCCCGTGAGCACAATCACTTCGGCGTCAGGGAGCTCTTCCTTGGCCTGACGCAGGATCTCAAGGCCGTCGATTTCGCCCATGCGAAGATCCGTGACGATCACATCCCACGTTTCGGCATGAATAAGCTGCGCGCCGCGTTCGCCGCTGCCCGCGACGCGACAGTCGCAGTTGATGCGTTCAAGTGAATCGGCAACGGCCTGCGCGTGCCCCTCGTCGTCGTCCACAATCAGGACGCGAACGGGAATAGTGGACAAATCGGCCGGGTCGTTCCTGGAATCAGGCATGCAGGGTTTCGGTGGAAGGAGCGGACGAGGGACAACAACGAACAGACAGCGTAGTCTGTTTTGGAGTGAAAGCCAAATCGGATTCGGGAGTTCCGATCAGCGGATCTCTGATCAGCGGACAAGGGACTGAATGGCGGCGAAATCGGCTTTCAGTGACCGGTAGAGCTGCTGGTAAATCGGGAATGCGGCCTGGTAGCTGCGGGTGGCAGCCGCTTTGTTGCTGGTGCGCGTGACCACGGAGATGGTGGCGCGGCAGGCTTCCTCGACGGACTTGTAAGCCCCAGTCCCGGCCGCGGCCAGCAGCGCGACACCGTAGGCAGGACCCTCTGAGGCGTTGATGGTCACGACGGGCTGACCGTAGATGTCCGCCTGGAGTTGTCTCCAGAAAGGACTTCGCGCACCGCCGCCTGAGAGCCGGATTTCGCGAACGGGAATGTTCATCTGCCGGATGATTTCCAGAGTGTCCTTCATGGCATAGGTGGCGCCTTCCATGACTGACCGGGCGAGATGTGATTTGCCGTGTCGCAGCGAAAGGCCGATCCAGCAGGCCCGAGCGTTGGGGTCGGCATGCGGGGTGCGTTCGCCCGTGAGGTAGGGAAGGAAGTAGAGTCCTTCGCTGCCGACAGGTGCCTCGGCAGCCTGTTGCGTGATCAGTTCATACGGATCGATTTTTTGCTTTTTGGCAGCGGCGATTTCGCTCTGGCACAGCTGATTGCGATACCACTGCAGACTGCCTCCGGCCGAAAGCACGCAGCCCATCACATGCCACTTCCCGCGGACTGCATGGCAGAACGTATGCAGTCGGCCGGCAGGATCCACCTGCACAACGTCACTGTGAGCAAACACAACACCACTGGTGCCCATCGTCGCCGAAACCACTCCACTGCCGACGATGCCGTTGCCGATGGCACTGGCCGCCTGATCGCCACCGCCTCCGACCACAGGAATTCCGGCACGCAGTCCCATCTCTCGCGCTGCTGACTCTGAAAGTACTCCGGTGATGTCTTCACTTTCGTGGACTTTCGGGAGCAGTTCGTGGGAGAGCTGGAGTTTTTCGAGGAGCGGTGCGGACCAGCAGCGGTTGACGACGTCAAGCAACAGTGTGCCGGACGCGTCACTCACCTCTGTCGCAAATTCGCCGGTCATGCGGAACCGGACGTAGTCCTTGGGGAGCAGAACTTTGACAGTGCGATCGAAATGCTTTTTCTCGCGGTTGCGGAGCCAGAGAATCTTGGGGGCGGTGAAGCCGGTGAGCGCCGGGTTGGCAACGAGCTGAATCAGAGCTTCGCGGCCGCCGGCGAGGGCTTCGATTTCGGCGCATTCGGCAGCAGTTCGCTGATCGTTCCAGAGCAGTGCAGGGCGAATGACGCGATGGGCTTTGTCCAAAAACACACTGCCGTGCATTTGACCGCTGAGCCCGATGCCGGCGATGTCGGCGGGCTTCAGACGCGCGGCCCTGAGCACCTTTTTGACCGTTGTGGCGGAGGCCTGCCACCAGTGCTCAGGGTCCTGTTCGGACCAGCCGGGTTTGGGGTTACTGAGCGGATATTCGGCGGTGGCCGAGCTGAGGATGCTGCCGTCTTCCTGCATGGCCAGGGTTTTTGTGCCGCTGGTGCCGATATCAATGCCCAGATAGACCGCCATGGAACTGTGGCTCCGGAAAAAACCGCCGATTGCTGCGCGGGATGCGCGGCGCTGAGTGGGGGGCGACGGTGATGGTGTGAAGAATAACGGATCGGAACGGATTGGGGAATAAAAAAGCCTTCGTCGCGGTGGCGACGAAGGCCGTGGGGTAATGCTGTGTCTGCCGGACCCTGCGGGGAAGGTGCGTGGGCAGCTTACAGAGCGCCGGATTCTTCCAGTTCGGGTTCCACTTCGATGGTCGGAAGTGGTGCGTCGTCTGCCATATCGACGAAGCCCTTGAGGTGGATGGCGCGGGTATGGTGCTGCAGTTTTTTGAGGGCTTTGCTTTCGATCTGCCGGATGCGTTCTCTGGTGACCTTGAAGATGCGTCCGGTTTCTTCGAGCGTGTAGCTGTAGCCGTCTCCCAGACCGTAGCGGAGTTTGATGATTTCGCGTTCACGGTAGGTGAGGCTTTTCAGGACATGATCAATTTTGTCCCGCAGCATTTGCTTGGCGGCGGATTCGGCCGGACTGCTTTCGTGGCTGTCCTCCAGAAATTCTCCGAAGCTGCTGTCTTCGCTTTCACCGACAGGGGTGTCGAGGCTGATCGGATGCTTCCACGTCTTCATGATCCGTTCAGTTTCCTCGATGCTCATGCCGACCGCTTCTGCCAGTTCTTCGTTACTGGGTTCGCGTCCGGTGGCCTGGCGAATTTCTTCGGCCTTGGCTTTGAGCATGGAGATGCTTTGGAACATATGGACGGGGATGCGGATGGTGCGGGCATGGTCCGGAACGGCCCGAGTGATGGCCTGTCGAATCCACCATGTGGCGTAGGTGGAAAACTTGTAACCGCGGCGGTATTCATACTTTTCAACACCGCGCATCAGCCCCGCGTTGCCTTCCTGAATGAGGTCGAGAAAGCTGAGTCCGCGGTTGCGGTATTTTTTGGCGATGGAGACAACGAGTCGCAGGTTGCCGCCGGAGAGCTTTTGCTTGGCGTCGGTCCAGCCGTTCATGCGTTTGCGGATTTCGCGGCAGCGACGCAGGAACTGATCGGGGGTTTCAAGCAGCAGCTGGACGTATTCTTCCAGTTCTCTTTCGAGCGCCTGACGTTCTGTGTCGGCGGTCTTCATGCCACGCAGACAGGCAATCTCATCCCGCAGCTGTTCGATGCGTTCGCCGATCTGCAGCATGCGTTTCATGATGGGCTGCAGGCGATGGGTGCGGACGCTGAGTTCTTCGCAGAGGGAACACATCTTGCGGCGGCGGGTGCGGAGCGAGTCAGCGGCGGCAGTGCGTTCGGGGGAACCTTCAGGGAGCGACCGCCAGAGGTAGAATTCTTCTTTGCTGCGTTCCATCAGATGACGCAGTGTCCGCAGGTTGGCCTCCATCCGACCTTCGATCTGCTCTTTACGGACCTCTTCTGTTTCAGAAGTGCGGAGCGTGCGTTCGAAGGGGAGTTCACCGCGACGCACTTTCTCGATGGTGTCGACGGCGATTCCGAGAGCGTAGTCGGATTCGAGCACGTGTCGACGCATCCGCTTGCGACTGACTTCGATCTGCTTGGCGAGAAAGATCTCGCGGTCGCGAGTAAGCAGTGGGATGTTACCCATCTGGCTGAGATACATGCGGATCGGGTCGCGGGACGACAGCGCTGATGTTTCGGGACCCAGCAGTGCCCTGGCGGCTTTTTCGGCCTGAGCCTGCTTGACCTCTTCTTCCACAGGCTCGGGGTCCAGTCTGATATCCGGATCTTCAATGAAGTCCAGGTTGTTTTCGTCAAGAGCGATGATCAGGCTGTCCACCATCGCCGGATCACCGTCGACGTCCGGGAGCCAGGCATGAACCTGCTGCACCGTAACAAAGCCTCGCTTCCTGCCCGCTTCGATGATCGCCTTCAATCCCGGATCCAGACGATACACGCCAATCCCCTTTTTCGAGTGAACCGCAGCTTTGATATTCAGAACGACCAAGCGGCGAAATGAAACAAGCACTGCGGTGGAGCGGATGCTCCGGTGATGTACGATGTGTCCGTGCCTCCCTGTTGAGACACACGCAGGCTGGCTGATGCCAGCCATCCCGGACCATGGCTGTGACGCCCGTGCCTCACGAGTTCGCTGCGTTGGTTCCCAGCATACCCGTGAATTCCAAAAATCAATCCAACCCACCCCGAAAAATGAAGCCTTGGAACCAATCAGCCACAATGTCTGCAGAGATTCTTCCTGGGCATCCAAGTTTTTGAGCAGATCGGCCGAAACCGGGAAATCTTTGCGGATTATTCGCAGTGGATCGCCCTGCGTCAACGGCCTCAAAGCCGGTGTTCGCGAGTTTCCAGCCATTGCCCTCCCTGAATTCTCCACTCAAGCCAATGTACCACTCTTCCACACTGCCCCTCAAAAGTCACTGTCCAGGTCACATTCCGGCAACATTGCATCAACATCCTCACCCGTCAGCACTCCCGAAAACTCGCGCCGATGGTACGCCTCCTGCTCAACCGGCGTGTGATGCCGCACGTCCGCGTCCGTGAGTCGGTAAACGCCCGGCCTCCGCACATCCTCGCGGAAATACATGCGAAACCACAGCATCTGCTGCACGTGCGAACGTGGCGCGTACAAGAGCACCTCCACCCCCGACTCGTACCACTCAAACAACATCCCAAAAAATCCACTCGGAATGTGCATCACTGACGACATGTCCACCCCGACCGACAGCCGGCCCTCCATCTGCACCAGCGACGACAGAGCCTCCCGCAGCACAATCAGGTCTGCCCCGTCCCAAATCTCCAGTACGTCCAGACCCACGAGCGCTGTGTTGTCCAGCATCCGCAGGTTTACCTGATGCTTCTTCCTCATCCCCATCTGTCCTGCCGTTCTGAGTGACCACGAATGCTCGAATGAAACCCGCCACCGTCATATCCACCGTACCTTTCGTTTTCGTCCGCAGACGAAAAAAACAGCCCAATTGCCCACTCCCGCAGGCTCCCCGCAACGACCCTCACGACGCGCTGCAATTCCTCAGCGCCCGGTGTTGATTCCCCGAAACACCTGCAGTCGCCACGCAACCCAATGGCAAAAGTGCGGCACATCCGCAATACCCTTCCCGCTGCACCATTCCCGCTGCCAGCACCCGGCCTTTACCAAGTGCCGGCCGTTTCGCCAGAATAGCCGCGGCAGGCTGCAGACACCCGTCCGCAGACCGCCACTGACAGGCCCGTCGTCCCCGCCCCGAGGACCCTCGTCGTGAGTTACAAGCAACTGTTCCTGCTGATCCTGACCATCTGGTCCGCCGAACTGCTCACACGGCTGCTCTTCGACTACCTGCTCACCCCACGCATGCAGTACATGACCTATTACCTCGAAACCGACAAGGATGGCGCGTTCCTTGGTGGGAGCATCCGCGCTGAAGTCGGCCAGCAGGGCTGGGAACTCGTGTCAGCCGTGCCAAACCCTCAGAACCGCGAGGAGATGCTGCTGTTCTTTCAGCGCCGAGCCCCGTTCTGAAACCAGGCCCTCAGCTCACCACGGCACTTCCATCAGGTCCACAATGCCGGCCGCCAGTCGCCTCGCGGCATCCTGTTGCGCGGATGCCATGGACTGGCCCACTTCGGGTGCGAACGACACACTGCTCAGCTGCGGTGTCAACTCGTTGCCCAGCGGAAAACTTTTCTGCTGCAGAATCCGCCCGGTCCGCCGGTCCACCCACGATACCTCAGCACCCACCGTCAGCTGAACTTCCCGCGGATCGTCGAACCGCGTTTCACTGAGCGGTGATTTGCGGATCTCCACGATCCGCCCCTTGAGAATCGTGTCCGCCGTTTCGGCGTCCTCAAGCCGGTAAGCGCCGCGAGCACGGATTTCACGCTGCACGGCTTCGGTGAGCAGATAATCCACGTTGCGGCGGAACGAACTGGACTGGAACACCGGCACATGCACACTGCTCACGCCCTGCACTGCCTGTGGTCCCAGCATGTACCCGCAACCGCTCAGCAGCAGCAGGCAGGGCACCAGCAGGATGGCAAAACGACGTGACATGATGATCGGTTCCCTCGACCTCTCTAAAGCGTCGCTCTTCCCGAGACATCGGGACTGCTCACGGCCTTCACAGGCGGCCCCTGCCTGCCCGGAGCCTCAGGCTCCGCACCAGGTGACTGAGGCAGCTGTTCCAGCAGTTCCGGAAGTTCAGGCAGATCAGTGAGCTCGCTGCGATCAATGGTGTTCAGCAGATTGCGAGCCTCGCGGGCATAGCCGGTATCCGGGTACTCCGAAATCAGCCGCACACAGGCGATGGCAATCGCCCGTGGACGATTCTTGCGACGATAGTAGTCCACCATCGCCCACAGCCGCTCGGCTTCCTGCAGATAAATCTCATCGAGGTCCTGACGGATCTGTGAATTCTGATGGGACACCGGGAACAGCTGCAGCGACTGTTCCTTCAGCCTCCGCGCTCCCTGCAGATCCTCACCCTCATAGTACGCCCCCTGATAACTCATCTGCTTCACGTGTGCACCCAGCACAAACGCCGCTTCCAGGTGCCGGCTGTCGGGGTATTCATCACGCAGGATTTCGTAGTAGCGATCGGCTTCGACAAAGTTCGAGTGTCGCTGGTAGTAGGTGGCGGTCAGCATCAGCGCGTCATCGGCCAGCGGGCCCGTCGGATCGTTCATCCAGATGGACTTGAGACACTCAAGGGCCCGGCCCTGAGTATCGAAGATGGGTCTCGAACGATCGTGGAAGTTTGGCAGTACACGCACACGCAGCGTCGGGTCGCTCGGCTTCTCGCCTGTGTCTGTCACCTGAGTCACTGTGGAATCTTTACCGTCCCCGGACTCACCGCTGACCTGCCGAATCGTCCCCTGCCCGCCTGGTTCAGCCACTTCCAGCCAGGCAAGAGCAATCGAGTAGAGTCTGCGGGTGGCAGGTTCAACATAACGCGTTGACGGGTAGTCCTCGAAGAGCTGGTCGTAGCCGTCCTGTGCCTTTGAGTAGCGTCCGAGGGCGAACCAGCTTTCAGCGAGGTAATACTGCGCTTCCTCGCCCAGCGATGATTCCCTGAACTTTTTGGTCGCTTTGCGGCAGAGCTTTATCGCCTCCTCATAGTTGCCGGACTCAAACGTCGTGCGGCAGAGTTCCACTTCGCGACGCTCTTCCGGTGAAAAGCGACGTCCCATCTCCAGCGGTGACTGTTCCCTGCGACCGAAGCTGAAGGCATCCCGCAGTCGATCCCGAACACCATTGATACCCTTTGGGGCCGGAGTCCCGACCATCCCTGTTTCAGCGTCTCGCGAGAAGGCTGCACAGCCGGCGGATGTGGTCAGCATGAGCAACAGGAGCAGCAGCGGGGCGGAACGGCTGGGATGGGGTACGAAGGTTTGTCGGGCGGGCACGATTTCGCAGAGCGAAATGCGACTCTCGGGCACGGCACACCGCGGCGCACAGCCCTGCGGGCCCTTCCGCTGGCCGGAGCACAAGGCCGCTTCCTGTCGGCTCGTTCGCATCCTGCTGTGCACCTTGTATCAGAGAATAAGAAAGCGTCAGTCGTTGAAGGGCAGATATCGCAGCGTCTGAGGCTTGCGCCCGAGCACGCTGACGATTGCCGACACCGAAATGCGGCGACATTCCGACAACTGCTGCGGGGTCAGACGAATGCGTCCTGCGGCAGCAGTTGTCAGCTCGCAGAAACGTCGCAGGATTTCAATTGCAAGGGCAGACACTGAGGAGCCCGCGAATTCCTCGCTGCGACAGCCGGAGCACAGCAACCCTCCCTGACTCACCCAGTGAGCGAAGCGGCCGGTGAGTTCCACCGGGGCACCACACACCGCGCATTCAGTCAGGTTCGGAAGCACGCCCGTTTGTTGCAGCAGTTTGATTTCGTAATTCAGCACCACCGCCCCCGGCTGACATTCCGCTGATTCCAGACACCGCAGGGTGGCCGAAGTCAGGTCATACAGTTCCGGATGCGGATCAAATTCCTCCGTCAGTCCATTCAGCAACTCGGCAGCATAATAGCCCGCGTAAAGGCGAATCAGCCCGTCCGTCAGTCCCGGCTGCTGTGGCTGAAACCGGCAATTCAAACGAGCTTCCGTGAGCAGATTCAGGGAGCCCGAAGACTTGCGAATAAAGACTACGCGACATTCAGAAAGCAGGTCAAGAGCAGCATCAAAGGGGCCCTTGAGCCGTTTGGCCCCCTTTGCCAATGCGGAAAAACGCCCAAATTCGCGGCTGAAAAACGTCACAACCCGGCTGGATTCGCTGAAATCCACCTGGCGGATCACCATGGCCTCGGCCTTTTCCAGCGACACAGCTGCACTCCCACACTTCTCGACAGTTTCTTCAGCAATCGCTGTTTTTCGGCAATTCCAGCCTTGCCGCCAGCGTCAGCGATCCTTCTCGCCGGGCTCCCGGGCTTCATCCCGATCCCTGTTTTCATCCCTGATGTAGTCGTGACAGGTCACGCAGGCGGCCGTGAGCTGCTGCTGAAACCAGGCTGCTCCCGCCATCCGCTCGGCCGCAGCCTCCTGTTCCAGCCGCGCAGCCAAACGCATAAACTCCGTCCGGAAATGCTCGTACACCTCGTCATCACCGGGTTTGTGCTTCCAGCCACGCGGAGGATCCAGACTCATCAACTTGAGCGCCTCTGCAGACTCTTTGACTGCCACGAGGTCGTGCACAACCAGCCCCCGCAGAATCTGCTCGGCTCGATCCAGCTTGGCCTGCATCAGCTGATCCACATCCCGGCCTCTGACAACCCCGGGCGGCCGGTTGACCGGAATCGGCACCACCCGGTCCTGGCCACTCAGGCCCGCAACTACAAATCCTGAACCGGCCGCTGCCACCATCAGCACAGCCGTCATCCTCCATCGCTTCAGAATTCTCATCGCAACGGTCTCCTTACATCGCAGAAATTCGCTGGCTGTCCGGATGCAGCATAACGCAGACGCGGCTCTCGTCACAGACCAGCATGCACCTCTGCCATCCCAGCTTCTCTCGTCCCGTGCCCTCCATGAGAAATCGAGCCGCGACCGTGGGAAAGCTGAACGCAACTTTTCGCCGCAAGGTCAATCCGGAATGAACTTTCCGCGTGCAGGTGCCATGCACCTTGTCGCCTTCATGCACCGCAAAAAAACGCGAGAGGCGAGCGGGGGATGTCAATCCCCCGGTAACGGTGTGTGCCCGCGTGGCCAGCGTCGCACAGGGAGCGGACCAGGGCCGCACCGGCCGATTGACATCGCAGCAGCCAAGGAAATTACTTCGACATTCGTTGAAGTCGTTATTGCTCCTGGATTTGCTGAAGATGCCTTGACTG
>JBEIEK010000018.1:0-34624 GCA_040382995.1 Planctomycetaceae bacterium | reverse complement strand
TGCCTGCAGGCTGTGCGGTGGGCTGAGGTTTTGGCGCTTCAAAGGAGGCGGCCCGGAATCCCTGAGGCGTTGCCCGTCGCCGATTTGCGGGCGCCGCGGAGGGCTCTGCTGCCCTGGCCACACCCGACTTCGCTGGTGTTTCCGGATCCGGACTCTGTGAACGCACCACGGCCGCGGTCTGTCCCTTACCACGCCGGGCTGCAGCGGTCGCACCTGCCTTCTGATTGTTGCCTGGCTTACTCGCCTCACGCAGTCCCGCAGACTCCAGCGGGGCCTCGGGGGATGCTGAGGCATCCGCCAACTGGGTTTCGTCGCCGGTGAGCAATCGTGGGCGGCCGGCCAGTACCCAGCCGCGCCAATTGCGTTCGAGGGCGGCGATCCCTTCGTGATCGAAATGCGCCCGAATGGCTTCTTCCCAACCTTTTTCCTCCGCCGTGCTCAGCAGCTGCAGATACACCTGCTGTCCCTTCTGCTGCACAAGGAAGTCGACCAGCGTAAAGCCCTGAGCATACAGGGTGAGCATGCGGCGGGGGTCTTCTGGGTAGTCCTTCATGGAGAGCAGTTCCTGCAAGGAGAAATGCTGGCCACGGTCTCGGATCACCTGATTCAGCAGATGCAGCTGTTTCAGCTTTTCTGAGTCATGTTCGAACAGCGTTGCCGCACCTTCGTCTGCCCAACGAGGCAGGGGGCCGACGGAAGTGACAGGCGAAAATCGTGTGGTTCACCTCGTGTGGAATCACAGAATCCAGAATTCGCTCCAGACTGCCCTGCACGGACATCCGCCAGTTGAGCACTTCGCCGTTCACAAACTGGAAGGTTGTCTGCCCGCCTGCTCCCAGTGCCCCGACATTGACGGAAACGCGACAGGGGCGGGACCAGTTGGGCATCGGCCGCCCCAGCCAGTACACCGCGAGTTCCTTCCGGTAATATTCTGCGGCTGCAGCAACTTTTTCGGCCACCTGTTTGTCTGCGGCAGTCACCAGAAAGTTGGCGGTTTCGTGCCGTTCGGCAGCCACAGTGAGCGACTGCAGGCTGGCAAGGGCGGCAAAAAAACAGACAAACAGCGTGCGAGCATCCATGCTCTGTTCCTGCTGGTTGAAGAGAGATCCTGAGAAATCGGCATTTCCTGCTGCCGCGATACTGAATGGGGCAGCAAATGCTGATCCATTCAGGCAAAAAACCGGGGCGGGTGGTTTGGATTGTTCTTAAAGTCTTTTGGTTGTTGAGCTTGCGATGTTTTTCCAGCCTCGGCAGTTTCTGCCGATTCGTTCCCGAAGCGGCAGGATTTGCAGATGTTACAAAGCCTCGGCAAAGGGCTCCAGACCAGTTTGCCGTCGACAGGGACGTGGCACTCTGCGTCCAGGGCAGCATGGCCGGTCGCTCGGTGAATTCCTATCATCCCGGCATCTGTCCTGCGGCATCTCTTCCTTTCCCTACAAATACACAGTTGCTCCCTATGACACTCCTGACACCGGCCCTGACGCAACTCAACCATCGCGCTGCCCGACTCCTCGACCTTGCCTCAGCCAATCCGCTGCTGCGAATTCGCCGCGAAGAAACGGCGGGCGCTACTGTGGTTGATTTTGGAGTGGCTGCGGAGGGCGGTCTGGAGGCCGGGCTCGAGCTGGCCAGAATCTGCCTGTCCGGTCTGGCCGAGGTCACACTCACCCCGGCTTCCAAAGAATTGCCGCTTCCGCTGCCACTTGTCACAGTCCGCACGGACTTTCCCCTGGAAGCCTGTCTGCTGAGCCAGTATGCGGGTTGTCGCATCCAGACGGGCGACTACTTCGCGATGGGTTCAGGTCCGCTGCGTGCTGTGCTGCGGCGGGAAGAGCTGATTGAGGAGTTTACGGCCAGCGAAGACGGGACTGTGGCCGTAGGTGTGCTGGAGACCAGCGCTTTGCCGCCTGCGGCTGCCATCGCGTCCCTCCGCGAAGGGCTTCTCCCCGACTGCCGACTGCTGCTGGCAGCCGCTCGCACTGCGTCTCAGGCTGGCACACTGCAGGTGGTGGCGCGATCACTGGAAACGGCCCTGCACAAACTGCATTCCCTCAAATTTCCGCTGCAGACCATTGTCAGTGGAATGGGCACGGCGCCGCTTCCGCCCGTTGCCAAAAATGATCTTGCCGCAATTGGCCGCACGAATGACGCGATCCTCTATGGTGGCACGGTGAATCTTTGGGTGCGCTGCGACGATGCGCTGCTGGCCGAGATCGGTCCGCGCGTACCGTCATGCTCGTCCAGCTCCTTCGGTCAGACATTTCTCAGCCTGTTCAAAGCGGCCAACTATGACTTTTACGCCATGGACGCGGCGCTCTTCAGTCCGGCGGTTGTGGTGTTTCACAATTTGCGTTCAGGGCGTTCGTTTCGCTTTGGCAGCCTGAACCCGACAGTGCTGGCAGCCTCGTGCGGCTGAGACTTCAGAAGTTCTCCGGGAAACATTCCGGTGGTTTTCCAGGCACCCGTTGCATTCTCGGCATCCAGGTTGCTGAGCAGACGGCAGAAGCGTCACCGTGCGTCGGCCGCGCGGCCCGGCGGTGCGCTGAACTGCTGCTCAAAAGGGAAATGCCATGCAGGTGCCTGTGGAGATCACATTTCGAGGCTTGCAGAGATCAGAAGCCATCGAGGCCGAAATCCGTCGCCATGTCGATGCCCTCGAACGTTACTGCGATCGCATTACCAGCTGCCATGTGACGCTGACGTTACCGCACCACCATCCGCGTCAGGGGCGGCTGTTCGAGGTCATGATCCGGCTGGAAGTCCCCCGCAAAGAGTTAGTCGTGCACAGGCATCCAGAGACGCATCACGCGCATGAAGACGCGCATGTGACCATTCGTGATGCTTTCAAGGCCATGCGGCGACAGCTGGAGGATTACACCCGGGAAATTCGTGGGGATGTGAAGAACCATGTGCCGGAACCGCACGCGGTTGTGTCGGAACTGTTTCCGCTGGAAGACTACGGATTCCTGAAAACGCCCGACGGACGTCGCCTGTACTTCCACCGAAATTCGGTTCTGGATGGCCGGTTTGACGAGCTGGACCTGGACGCCAAAGTGACGTTTGTGGAGGAAGACGGAGACAATGGACCGCAGGCGAGCACGGTCCGCGTATGTGGCCGGCCGTTCCATGCGGCGGGGAGGAAATAAGGGGGGGTGGGGCGTGGGGGTGTCAGCAGAGGGAGCTGGACATCAAAACACGCATTTTCCCCACTTCCTGCCATTTCACCATCTCAGCAACGCCCTTGCGGTGCCTCCAGATGAAATCGCGCCGCGACCGTGAGAGAGCCGGACGCACGTGTTGCCACAAAGCCAATATCAGATGAACCTTACGCTATAAGGTGCCATGCACCTTGAAAAATTTTGCCGGGGCTGTTTGGGGGAGATACTACTCCCTCACGGTCGCGACTCGGCTGAGGCGTCGGGCAGTCCGATTCCTGCCGATTTGGCGGGCGTTGCAGATTCCCCTGAAGCACAATCCGCACAACTGACGAAACCGATACAGCCGGCAAATCCGCTGCATTTTACCAGTGCGGCAGAAATTGCCGGAGAATCGGAAAACCGCGCGGCCTGCAGCCGTGTTTCCGGCGTGAGTTCGCAGTCAGAGATGCGGCAGGAATTTGAATGTCGCAGCGAGGGAGAAGGGCAGGATGCTCAACCAGTTTCGCCGTCGATCCATCCAGAGGCAACTTGCGCTGCTGCTGGCAGGCATTGCCGGCTTTTCCGGTCTCTCCGGTTGTTCAAGGCAATTCTGGCGGAAGCAGGCTGACCGCGATTCCTATTCGGCGATCACAGAAAAACTCAACGACAAACACTGGGTGGTTCCGCGATTCGACCTTGAGCCGGATCCGCGAAGTCGTTTTTATGATCCACACGATCCGGATCAGATTCCGCTGCCTCCGGACGATCCCACTGCCCACGAAGTGATGCACACGGTGAGTGGTCGCAAGGGCTACAAGGGCTGGCACAAGCTGGGGGTGTCGTTCGCCCTCGAGAACCCGCAGTGGCTGGCTCCGTACGGTATTGAAGTACAGGGGGTGGATCCGGTTGCTGTGCATTCCAAAGTTGGGCTGCCGCAGGTCTCCATTCCTGAAGCGATGGACCTTGCCACGATTCACAGTCGTGAGTATCAGAACAATATCGAGAACCTGTACCTGAGTGCTCTTGACCTGACGGCGGAACGCTTCCGACTGGGTGTGCGCTACCTTGATACCGGTCGGAGTGAGCCAGGTCTGGGTGTGGCGGGGCGCAGTGATGCTTCCGGCGATGGTTCGGTTGGCCTGACGAAGTCGTTTGGACTCAGTCAGGCACTGCCGACTGGTGGCCAGATCGCGGTCGATATTGCCAACTCCGTCACGTGGGCCTTCGCCGGCAACGGCGAACAGAGTTCTGCTCCCAGCCTTGGCTACAGCCTGACTCAGCCACTGCTCTTCCAGGCCGGCCGCAAGATCGCGTTGGAAAACCTCACGCAGGCGGAGCGTCAGGTGCTGTATGACGTGCGTTCGCTGGCACGCTTTCGTCAACAGTTATTCGTCACGGTCACCACCAGCTTTCTGCAGCTGATGCAGCAGCAGCAGGCCATTTTGAATACGTTGAACAACATTCGCCAGCTGAATGAGCAGCTTGCGGCGCAGGAGGCCCGTGACACACGGGAACCCGGCGTGGTGAATGCTGCACTTGACGGTTTTCAGGGACTGCAGATCCCTCTGGAACTGCAGAATCAGTTGTCCTATGATGGCAACTGGCTGAAGTGGCGAGGAAAGCTGTCTCCGGCCCAGGAAGAACAGATCCTTGCTCTGTCCGATGATCCCGACTATCGCGCTGCTGCCACGGAGCTGATCGACTTCAAGAAACAGCAGACAACGAGCCTCTCGTACCTGCAGCTGCGTGACCGGCTCAACCGCAGCCTTGCTACGCTGGAAAACAATCGTCGGCAGTTGGCTGATCAGCAGGATGCCTTCAAGATCAGCCTCGGGCTGCCCACAAATGTCAATCTGGAAGTCGACCAGTCACTGCTTACCGGGTTCCAGCTCATCTCCCAGGACCTGATCGATCTCGAAGGTGATTTGCGTGCACTCCAGCAGGAGCTTGGCAAAGCTTTGCTGCCGACCGAGGAGGGGGCTGATGCGGCCGTTCAGGGCCCCGCACTCGCCACGGTCCGGGCCTACGTCGAAGCACTTGCAAAGTCCCGGGATCAGCTGCGGATCGTGGGGATCGAACGCGTCCGCGAGGATTTCAAGCCGCTGAATGATCTGCTTGAACGTACCCGTGAGGACTGGCAGGCCGCCGAATTCGGGCTGCGTTACTTCCGCTCTGAAAAAGAACGCACCGAACTCGCCGAAAGACTCGTCAAGGACATTCGCCTGTTTCGCCTTGCCGAGCGTGAATTCGCGGTCGGCGATGAGCTGCTCAATATGCTCTCGGAACTTCTCAATCATGACTCCGAAGAATCGCTGCTGAAGGCACTCGATGCCGACGGCAGTGGCCGCATCGAACTGACTGAGCTCCCCAAACAGTGGCTGGAACTGCCTCGCTCGGGAGACCGCAAAGCCGCCGAATCCTACTCCCTGCCGGAACTGCTGACGGAAGCTGCCAGCGGAGCCCGTGATCTGCGGGATAAATACCTGCTGCGAATGGCTCAGAGTCTTGAGGTGATTCAGGCGTCGCTTCGCGTGGAACAGGTGGCAATCATCCCCTTCACCCTTGATGACACGATGCGATTTCCTGAAGTCGAGGAAGTCGTGGCGCTGGGGCTTGAGTATCGTCATGATTTGATGAACGCCCGTGCGGCCGTAATGGATGCACGCCGGGATGTCGAGATCGCCGCCAATCGCCTGGAAGCGGGGCTGGATGTGACCTTTCGAGGCTCCCAGGGGCTGAACCCTGACGCCCGTCGCTCCACCAGCCACAGTGCCGGCCTGCAGTTCACCACGCCCCTCGATCAGGTGCTCGAACGCAACATCTACCGTGAATCGCTGGTGAATTTCCAGCGTGCTCGCCGTACCTACATGGAGCAGGAGGACCGGGTCAAGCTGTCGATTCGGCAGAGCTACCGTCAGATCAAGGTCCAGGAATACCGACTGCTGATCGACCGGACGGCCGTTCGCAATGCAGCCCTGCAGTACGACAGTGCATCGCTCCAGGCTCAGGGATCCCAGCAGACAAATGCCCTCAGCCTTGTCAACGCACTCGATGCCGTCCTCCAGGCCCAGAACTCACTTATCGGTGACTGGGTCACTTATGAGACAAATCGGCTTAACATCTTCAGGGATATGGGTATCATGGACATTGATGCCAGGGGGCTCTGGACCGATCGCTTCTACCTGCAACAATCTTCGGACCGGACCCCAGGTGGCAGCTCCCCGCCTGCAAGCGCCCCTCTCAACGTCCCTCCTGTTCCCGTTCCGCAGGAAACTGCGCCGGCCCCCCAAAACTGACCTCAAAGGCTCATTCGGATGTCCCCCACAGCACAATCCCCGCGCTCCGGCCGCGCCGTTTTGATCATCCTCGGTTTGGTGTTGGTGCCGGCCGGCGTCGCCACATGGGTCTTTTACCCCGAACAGGTCAAAGGCCTTTTCGGTGGCGACAGTGCCCCCGCTGGCAACTCCGCATGGATCGCTCGCCGGGCGGAAAAAGGCCCGTTCCGCATCGTCATCACGGAAAACGGCACCGTCGACAGTCTGCGAAACTCCACGCTCAGCAACAGCGTCGAAGGTTCCACCACCATCATTTCGCTGGTCCCTGAAGGCAGCAAAGTCAACGCTCCGACAATCGCGGAATTCGACGGCACGGTTCAGTTTGTCGACTCAGCCTCCGAATCTGCCAAATCCGTGAAGCTTGTCGCTGAAGACGGCCGTGAGAAAACCTACGAGCTGCTCTTCGGTGAATTCACTGAACTGCTGGTCAAAGACCGCCAGAAGGTCCGCAAGGGCGACTTCATCGCCGGGGATGTCTGCTGCGAACTCGACTCGTCCACGCTGGTCGAGAAGGAAAAGGAACAGCAGATCAAAGTTACAACCGCCCGCGCAAACCTTGAAAAAGCCGGCAAGGATATCGAGATTCAGGAAACCACCAACGAAAGCAACGTGGCCAAAGCCCGGCTCGCCGAAGACCTGGCTCAGCTCAGCCTGGTCTCCTACACCTCCGCCGGAGGCGAATACCAGCAGGAACTGGAAACTGTTAAGGGTGAGATCAAAAAGACAGAGGAAGAGCTGTCGATCAACAAGGAAGAATACGAACGAATTCGCGATCAGGCGCGGCTGGGATATGCCAACGTCAATCAGCTCGAAAGCGCTCGCCTGAAAGTTACACAGTCCCAGATCCTGCTGGGTGTCAACAAAGGCAAACTTGAGGTTCTGGAAAAATACACAAAGCCCAAGAAGGAAAAAGAACTCAGCCAGACCGCCGAAGACTCAAAACGCGAAACCCAGCGAGCTCGCCTTGAGGGCGAAGCCCTGATGACCCAGATGAAAGCCGCCTACGACGCCGCGTCACTCACTCTGTCCGTCGAGGAAGAAAAGCTGGAGATGTTCCAGCGGCAGATCAAGGCCTGCCGACTGGTCGCCACTCAGGGTGGCGAAGTGGTCTACGCCTCACAGAAAAGCAGCCGCGGCAGCGAACCTGTCGTGATCGAGGAAGGTGCGGCCGTCCGGGAACGTCAGGCCGTGATCAACCTGCCCGACCTGGAAAACATGAAAATCGATGCTCGCATCCACGAATCCCGCATCAGTCGCGTGATGATCGGGCAGCCTGTCGAAATCGAGATTGATGCCATCCCCGGAGACCCTTACCGTGGACGACTCCAGAGCATCTCCTCCGTTCCGCTCCCGGGCAGCTGGCCCAACACGGACCTCAAGGAATACGAGGCCATCGTCGAAATCCGCGACGACAGCGCTCGCATCCGCAAACTGAAACCCGGCATGACGGCTCAGATCCGCGTCGTGGTCGAAGACCGCAAGGAACCCACTCTGCAGATTCCCGTACAGTCCGTCGTTTCCTTCTCCGGCCATTACTATTCCTATGTGCTCACTTCCTCCGGCAGGGAAGCCGAACGCAGAGAGCTGAAGGTCGGTGATGCCAACGACGAGTACATGGAGATTCTCGACGGTGTCGCCGAAGGCGACATGGTAATCATGTCACCTCGCACCCACTTCTCCCAGGAACTCGCCGAACTCGAAGCTGAAAAATCCGCCGAAGCTGAAAAGAATCGTGAAAAACTGGATACGCCGGATCGCAAAGCAGGTGGTGCTCCGGGTGCGGGCGCACCGGGTGGTCCCGGTGCAGGCGGTCGGGGGCCTGGTGGTGGCCCAGGTGCTGGCGGTGCACCGGGCGCCGGTGGTCCTCCGGGTGCCGGTGGTCCCGGTGGTGGCATGGCGATGGACCCGAAAACCATCTTCGATGGCATGGACAAGAACAAGGACGGCGGCGTGACAAAGGACGAACATCCGCGTCCCGAATTCTTCGATCGTTCTGACACGAACGGTGACGGCAAGATCACGCTGGAAGAAATGCAGGAGGCATTCAAACGCATGCAGCAGCGAGCCGGTGGCGGTGGTGGTCCAGGGCCCGGTGGCAACTGATCCCCGATTCGCCATTCGCTATTCGCTTTCCTACCACCATTCACTTGCAGTCCCCACCATGACACTTGCTGCCGAAGTCATTGACCTGCAGAAGGACTACATGCTGGGGGCCGTCCCGGTGAAGGCTCTGCGTGGCGTCACCATCCAGTTTCCCAGAGGCGACTTCGTCGCCATCATGGGCTCGTCCGGAAGTGGCAAAAGCACGCTGCTGAATCTGCTGGGAGCTCTCGACCGGCCCACTCGCGGCCACTACATCATCGGTGGTCGCGACGTTTCCAGCATGGACGACGACGAACTCTCCACTGTCCGCAACGAAAAAATCGGATTCATCTTCCAGTCCTACAACCTGATTCCGCAGTACACCGTGCTGGAAAACATCGAAGTTCCCATGCACTACCGCACGGGTTATCCGCGGATCGGTCCGAAGGAAGAAAAGTGGATCGCACGGCTGGCTGAGATGGTCGGGCTGGGTGAGCGTCTGGATCACCGCCCGTTCCAGTTGTCAGGTGGACAGCAGCAGCGAGTCGCCATCGCTCGGGCGCTTGTCAACGACCCGGAAATCATCCTTGCGGATGAACCCACGGGGAATCTGGACTCCAAAACTGAACAGGAGATCATGGAAATGCTGCTCACGCTCAACCGCGAGGGCCGCACGATCATCATGGTGACTCACGAACCCGGCGTGGCAAGGCTTGCCAAACGCCAGATTTACATGAAGGACGGAGTGGTTGCGGGTGAAGGTATCTTCCCCGGCTGATTTCCATTGCCCTCCCGTTGATTACGCTGACCGCCTGACGTTCTTCTCCAACCTGCCCGGGTGCCTGCCATGCCGAACCTTTTTCGCACCATCCAGCTGGCTCTGAAAAGCCTGATGCTGCACAAGCTTCGGTCCGGCCTCACGATGCTCGGGATCGTCTTCGGTGTGTTTTCTGTGATCGCGATGCTGGCGATCGGCGAAGGTGCCAGCCAGCAGGCTCAACAGCAGGTGCTGCAGCTCGGAGCCACGAACATCATTGTTCGCAGCGTCAAGCCTCCGCGTGAAAACGCCAGTTCCCAGAACCAGAACAGCTTTGTGCTCCGCTATGGGCTCAAACGTGCCGACTACGACCTGCTCTCCAAAACCATCCCCACCGTGCTGCAGGCCGTACCGATTCGCGAGCTCACCAAAGCCTGCCGTTATCTGCACCGCGAGATGAACTGCCGCATCGTCGGCTGCACTCCCGAATACGTCGACATGAATCACCTCGCGCTTGCTCAGGGACGCTTCATCTCTGACAAGGACCGCCGGGAAAAAACCAACGTCTGTGTGCTGGCCGCGGGCACCGCAGAACAGCTCTTCCAATACGCGGATCCGCTTGGGCAATCCGTCAAGATCGCCGACCGTCGTTATTCCGTCGTCGGAGTCACTCGTCGCCGCGAAGCGTCCGCAGCCATTGGCGGCAGCATGTCCGGCCAGGAATACAATCAGGACATCTACATTCCCCTGGAAACCATGCGAGTTCGCATGGGCGACCTCGATATTGATCGCCGCCAGGGCTCGTTCAGCGCCGAAGAGGTGGAACTCAACCAGATCACTCTCCGAATCACCGACGTGGATCAGGTTGTGCCGACTTCCAAAGTCATCAGCGAAAGCCTGCAGCAGCATCACCGCAACGCCAACGACTACTCCATCGTCGTTCCCCAGGAACTGCTCAAACAGGCCGCTCAGATCCGCACCATCTTCAATGTGGTGCTTGGGTCGATTGCGGCCATCAGCCTGGTCGTGGGTGGCATTGGCATCATGAACATCATGCTGGCCACCGTCACTGAACGCACTCGTGAAATCGGCATCCGCCGCGCCCTGGGGGCCAAACGCCACGACATCACCATGCAGTTTCTCACGGAAACCATCGTGCTGGCGGGAAGTGGCGGGATCATCGGCGTCCTGCTGGGGCTCTCCACGCCCTTCTGGTTCGATAACCTGAAATCGCTCACACAAAAGTTCTTCTTTGATGGTGGCGGTGGAGGTTCTGAATTCAGCGATATGTTCACCAATCTCCAGCCGCAGGTCGTGCCTTCCAGCCTGCCCCTGGCCTTTGGGATTTCGGTGGGGATTGGCGTGATTTTTGGGCTGTACCCCGCCCGTTCCGCCGCGCGACTTGACCCCATCGAGGCCCTGCGGCACGAGTAGGGTGGCTGGTGGTGCGGGTGTTGTGGGATGCAGGGGACCGCAAAGCGTTCAGCCCGGTGGCCCTGCACGTTCCCGATTTGCTCAGGCGTGCGGCCTCGTCGCTCCCCGCCACTTTTCGGGAATTCCGCCGATTTTCGCACCCTTTCCAGGTGCATTCTGGTATCATTTTTGCGTCCGACCCCGCCTCCAGGACTCGCTCACGATTCCTTCCCGGCAGGGGTCTGCAGCCGCATCCCGGTCGTAGCCAACTCTTTCTTTTTTGTGGACCTGCTGCCCGCAATGCCTTCGCTTCCCATCATCGATCCCACGGCTCCCTCCGCTCCTCAGGCTGCTTCCTCACCCGCTGACCCGCGGCTGGTCAAGGGCACCTACGCCTTCGTCAGTCTTGGCTGTCCCAAAAACCTTGTCGACAGCGAAAAAATGCTGGGGTCGCTCGCACAGGACGGCTACGCGCTCGTCTCCGAGCCTGAAGGTGCCGACTTTGTGATCGTCAACACCTGCGGCTTCATCGAAAGCTCTCGTGCCGAATCCCGCTCCGTCATCCACGAGATGCTGGATCTGAAACGCCAGGGCAAGACTCGCGGTGTCATCGTCGCCGGATGTCTCCCGGAACGCCTGGAACAGGACGGTGGGCTGCTGAAGGAGATCCCTGAAATCGATCATGTGGTGGGCGTCTTTGGCCGCGACGAAATCGCCAAAGTCGCTGACCGGCTTGTGGGTGGACATCGTGAACAGCGATCGCTCTTCCGCCCGGCCCCGATCAAGGCGTTGAACGACCAGGCTCGTCTGCGCATCACGCCCGCCCATTACGCTTACCTCAAGATTTCTGAAGGCTGCGATCGCACCTGCACCTTTTGTTCCATCCCGTCCATGCGCGGCAAGCACGTCACCAAACCGATCGAAATGATCCTTGAAGAAGCCCGCGAACTTGTCGACGATGGCGTCCGTGAACTGATCCTCGTCGCACAGGACACCACCTACTACGGCATGGACCTCTACGGCGAAGTCCGCCTCACTCAACTGCTGCGCGAACTTGAGCAGGTCCAGGGCATCGACTGGATTCGTCTGATGTACCTTTACCCCATCAACTTCACAGACGAACTCATTCAGACAATCGCCGATTCGTCTGTCATCATTCCCTACCTCGACATGCCGCTGCAGCACATCAACTCGCAGGTGCTGAAACGCATGCAGCGTCGCGTTGATTCCAAACAAACTCGCGAACTCGTCCACAAGCTCCGCGAACGCATTCCCAACGTGGTCCTTCGCACGACATTCATCACCGGCTTCCCAGGAGAAACCGACCAGCAGTTTGAAGAACTCCGCGACTTTGTTCAGGAGACACGCTTTGAACGGATGGGCGTCTTCACATACTCGCTCGAACCCGGTACCCCCGCTGTCAAGCTCGACGGACACCTCCCGGAAGACGTGAAGGAAGCCCGACGTGATGAACTGATGAGCCTGCAGCAGGAAATTGCCTTTGAGCACGCTGAAGCGTTCATCGGTTACGAACTTGATGTGCTCATTGATCAGGAACTCGAAGACGGCGTCTACGTCGGTCGCAGCTTCGCCGACGCTCCGGAAATCGACGCCAGCGTCATCGTCACCGGCGCCCAGCTCCAGCCAGGTGATCTTGTTCCCGTCGAAATCCTCCAGCGCGAGGACTATGATCTCGTTGGCATCGCGTCTCTCGATGAATCCGAATCCGAAGAGTAAGGCTTCGACATGCCGGCCTCCCATCTGCGATTCTGCATCACACTCCCAACGGCTCTTGCAGCGTTCCTCTGGACCGCTGCAGGGACAGAACTGACTGCCATCGCCGCTCCACTGATTCCCCAGGATCCTGCTCCGCCTGCAATCGCCCCACCCGCAAGTCAGGCCCAGGCAACTCAGCCCCCCGGATCCTCCATCGCCTTCACCCGACTCCCGCCCGCCACAGTTCGCCTGCAACTGCTGGAATGGCTGCAGAAATCCGCCATTCCCGCTGATCGTGTCGCTGCCGCTGCGGCACTCTGGCCCGAAGATCCCGCTCTGGCAACGCTTTCCGCAGAAGACACGCTCGACCGCCTGATGGATGCCTTCGCAGCTGCCGACGACTCGATCGCTCAAATCGTCCGCTCCTGCCGCAGCGGGCAGGTTCCGGCGATTCCCACATTTTCCGGCCCGCCTGGTGATCCCTTCTGCCGATCCCACCTGCAGCTGTGGCTGGCACGCTGGTTTGTGCAGCACCGCTGCCACGACGAAGCACTCCCGCTGCTTGAATCCCTGAACCCCGAACAGCTCGCCGACCCGGCCTCGCTCTTCTTCTACCGCGCGGCTTCCCGACTGCAGCTCCTGCAGCCAGCCGCCGCCGGCAATGACCTCACCCTGCTCCTGAACAACACTCCCGACGTACCACCCCGGTTTCGCGCGGTCGCGGAAATGATGCAGGCCGAAGTCCGCACGGCACTCGCCAACCGCGACGGACTCCCCCAGGTTGCCCGGCTGATGTCTGACGTGCAAAGGCGGCTGGATCTCGGCAAAGCCGATCAGCCCGTGCAAAAACGCGAAACAGAAGTGATTGATGCGCTTGATAAGTTGCTCAAAGAGCTGGAAGAACAGCAACAGCAACAACAGCAGCAACAGCAACAGCAAAACGGGCAGGGAGGTGGCGCTCAGAACATGCAGAACGCTCAGCCCCGCCAGCAGGGTGATGTCCAGGGGATCCGGGGCGAGGGTCGCGCAGACCGAAAGGAACTTTCTGAAAACGGGGCGTGGGGCATGCTTGATAAGCAACAGGAAGTCCAGGCTCGCGAACTCATTCGACAACAGTTCCCCCCCAACTTCCTCGATGCCATCAGCCGCTACACACAAAAGCTCGCGGAGCAGAAGAAATAGTTCATCCGGCAGCAATCTGCACCGGCCGCCCATTCGCCCAACCCAAATGACAGTCCCTACACATGTTCACTTCCCTTTCGCTGCTCTTCGCTGCACTCCTTCTGCCCGCTGACGATGTCCGCATCACGCAGCTGGACGGCTCCACAAAGCAGGGCTCAGTGCTGGGCATCACAGACACGGAACTCCTGCTTGAGGTGGACGGAACCTCCACCCAGCTTCCGCTCGCCAGCCTGCTGCTTCTGGAATCCACAGCCGCCGAAGCACCGGTCACCGAAGCCCCTCCACAACAGCTCTGGCTCCGCAATGGAGGGCAGTTGTCCGGCACTGCGGTCAGTCAATCTGCCCGCCAGGTGACCCTGCAGTCTCCCCGTATCGGACAGGTCACCTTCCCCGTCCCGGCAATCACCGCCGTGCGGCTTCAGGCTGACAATCCCGGCTTCCGTCCTGCCTGGGACGCGTTCCGTCAGCGAAAGACAGAACAGGATCTGCTGGTGGTTGTCAAACGCGACGGTTCAGGACTGGACTTCCTCGCCGGCGTCATCAGTTCTGCAAGTTCAGAGAAAGTCGAATTCCTGCTCGATGGCGAATCCGTTCCGGTGCCGGCCAACCGAGTTTATGGTCTTGTGTTTGGCCAGCCCGCTGGTCAAACGCCGGCCATTCCGGCCGTCCGTGTCTCACTTGCCGGTGGTGACCTGCTGGCCGGCCAGTCGCTGCTCGTGAACGGTCCGCAATTCAAATTGCTCCTCAGCCCTGACAACTTCCTTGAAGGCCCCGCGGAACTGGTTCGTCAGGTGGACTTCAGTGGCGGTCGCCTCCGCTCACTCGCCGAACTCGAACCCATCGACGTCCGCTTCTTCGGTTCAGAACCCGCCGACAGCCCCCTTGCGGCCGTCCCGGAGCTGCAGGAAGCCGAAAAACTTCTGTGGGGACCAAGGCTCGATGGAACCATCCCCGGCACCAGCGGTCAGTACCGCCCACGCATCGGTGGTCGCGAAGTGACTCGCTGCATCGCCCTGCACTCAGCCGCCGAAATCACCTGGGAACTCAATCAGCAATACGAACAACTTGATGCCCTCACCGCCATCGACGACACATACGCGCTCGCCAACGCCGGACAAAACGCCCTGCAACTCATCATCCGCGCCGACAACAACGTGGTGTTCGACCAGCGGATTCACGGTCGCGATAAACCCATCCCCCTCAGTCTGGCACTCAAAGGCGTTTCGGTACTCACCATCAAAGTCGACTTTGCAGATGGCAGCGGTATTGGTGACTGGCTGATCCTTGGCGATCCCCGCCTGAGGCTTGTGCAGTGAAGCTTATTCGTTGACGGTTTTTTGTTGTTCGTGGCTGGGGGCTGTTGGTCAGTCTTCGGTCGTGATGCTCATCCCTTTTCCAATCAGCACTTATGCATATGTCCAAACCCCTTCCCTTCGACCTTGATTTTGTCCGTCAGGTTGCCGCGAAATATCCAACTCCCTTTTACCTTTACGACGAAGCGGGGATCCGCAACACCTGTCGCCAGCTGAATGCAGCATTCGCATGGAATCCGGGATTCCGTGAGTATTTCGCGGTGAAGGCGTTGCCCAACCCGTACATCGTGCAGATTGCAGCCCAGGAAGGTCTCGGCGCCGACTGTTCAAGTCTCCCTGAGCTGATTCTTTCGGAACGCGTGGGGCTGACGGGTGAAGACCTGATGTTCACCTCCAACAATACGCTGGCGCACGAGTACCGCAAGGCGATCCAGCTGGGCGCAATTGTCAATCTCGATGACCTGTCGCACATCGACTATCTGCGCGAAAACACGGGCCTCCCGGAACTGCTCTGCTTCCGCTACAACCCAGGTTCCGCCCGCGAGGGCAACGTGATTATTGGTCGCCCTGAAGAGGCCAAGTACGGCTTCACCGAAGGTCAGCTGTTCGAGGGCTACAGGCTGCTGCGGGACGCCGGTGTGAAACGCTTCGGTCTGCACACCATGGTCGCCTCCAACGAGCTCAATGGCAGTTTCTTCACCGAAACAGCCCGCATGCTCTTTGACCTGGCGCTCAGACTGCACGCCCAGCTGGGCATCAGCATTGAATTTGTCAACCTCGGTGGAGGGATTGGCATCCCGTACCGTCCTGAGCAGCAGCCGGTGGATCTGGCAGCGGTTGGTCAGAGCATCCGTGAGCTGTATGACACGATGATTGGCGGAACACCACTGCATCCCCTGCGGATCCTGATGGAAAACGGCCGCATGATCACAGGCCCACACGGTTTCCTGGTCACGACAGCCGTGCATCACAAGAATATCTATCGCAACTATGTGGGTGTTGACGCCTGCATGTCCAACCTGATGCGTCCCGGCATGTACGGCGCCTACCACCACATCACAGTGCTCGGACGAGAACAGGAACCGCACGACCAGATTGTCGATGTCGTCGGGTCGCTCTGTGAAAACAACGACAAATTTGCCATCCAGCGACCGCTCCCAAAAGTCCAGCGAGGTGACCTGCTGGTGATTCACGATTCCGGTGCACACGGTCATGCCATGGGCTTCCAGTACAATGGCAAACTTCGCTGTGCCGAAATCCTCATCCAGCCTGACCGCTCCACCCGACTCATCCGTCGTGCCGAAACGACCGAAGACTATTTTGCCACTCTGGATTTTTCGGGTCTGTGATGCTGTCTGAACAGCGTCACAGCACTGTTCAGCTGCGCGGTTCCGTACGACGGACTTCCAGTCCGTCGCACGGAAGCACAGGCTGGGTGGCTCAGCAGGAGCTTCGCCCTCCCGGCACCCCAAAATCACAAGCTGACAACTGACAACTGACAACTGACCCCATCGGAGTATTTCATGTCCCAGCCAGATGCCGCGAGTGCCATTGATCGCGTAATGCAGTTGATTTCGATTTCGGGGGGAAGCGGTTCTGAGCAGGGCGTGGCCGACTGGATCACACACCAGTTGCAGGAGGCTGGGGTTCCTGCTGAAGTCTTTTTCCGCGACACGGCTCACAAAAAAAGCCCGGCCGGGGGCAACACGGGGAATTTGATTGTGCGGCTGAAGGGGACGCGTCGCGGTCCCCGCCGGCTGCTCATGGCCCACATGGACACGGTGCCGATCGCGGTCGGAGCAGTCCCGGTGATTGACGGGGACTGGATTCGTCCCAAATCCCGCGAAACGGCTCTCGGGGGCGACAATCGTGCGGGCTGTGCTGTGGTACTCACGGCAATCCTCGAAGTGCTCAAGCAAAAGCTCGACTACCCACCGCTCACGCTGCTCTTCACGGTCCAGGAAGAAACCGGACTCCGCGGTGCCCGGTTCCTCAACACCACGAAGCTGGGTCGTCCCGAGCTCTGCTTCAACTGGGACGGCCGCGATCCTTCCAGCCTGATTATCGGAGCGGTGGGCGCCAGCAATCTGACCATCCGAATTGATGGCATTGCCAGCCATGCAGGTGCTCATCCCGAACGGGGTGTGAACGCCGCCATCGTCGCCGCCACAGCACTCGCCAAACTCCGTGAAACCGGCTGGCACGGACTCGTCAAAAAAGGCCGTTCGCGTGGCTCAAGCAACCTCGGCGTCATTCGCGGGGGCGATGCAACAAACGTGGTGATGCCCGTGGTGCAAATGGAAGCCGAAGCCCGCAGCCACGACCCCGATTTTCGTCGTCGGATCGTCGCGGCGTGGCACGATGCCTTCACGTCGGCAACGGACTCCATCACCACGGATGAAGGGCTCCCAGGAACGCTGCAGTTCAACGAAGAAGTCCGCTATGAGGCATTTCGGATGGACCCGGCCAGTCCCTGCGTCGTGGCGGCTCAGGAGGCTGTTCGGGCCATCAATCTGAAACCTGTCGTGCAGATCTGCGATGGCGGTCTGGATGCCAACTGGATGGCCGTTCACGGCTTCCCCGCAGTCACTCTGGGCTGTGGTCAGCACGATATCCACACGGTGAACGAAAGCCTCTGCATCGCCGAATATCTGAACGCCTGCCGGATTGCATTCCGGATCGCGACGGCTTAGTGGTCATCAGATGATCCTGTCCACCTGCAGGCAGACTCAAATTCCTCATGTCGTGTGGATAGCCGTCGTAAGATTGATGGACACTCTGCGGAGGCGGTTTCCGTGAGAGGAAGTCAGCGGTCTGACGGTGTCAATCGGAATCGACGGGGGCGGAGTCATGTTTTGTCTGCGTGGTCGGTGTATCGGTGTGGTTTTGCACCTGACAGTCGCTCTGGCGGTGCGGCCGACGGCAGCGGTCGGTCAGGAAGAGCTGCGGCGGATTGCCGACGCAGTTGGATCTCCTGTGTTTCCTTCATGGGAGGCAACGCAGGAGGCATTTCGGGATGAGGTGGTGATGCTTCGTCAGGAAATCGCCTGGCAGGTACTGGCCGCAAATTCCTCAACCAATTCCCAGCTTGACGAGTACCGTCGTGCACGGTTGCTGGATTACGGAGCCTGCCATGATTCGCTGCTGCGAATCCGGGCACTGGACGCAAACGTGCCGGATATCGCGGGGCTGGCCGTGGCCACGCTGCAGGCCTCACCGGCGCTGTACAAGTCGGCCGAGGCGTCGCTGAATGACACGGAGGCGGCATTGACGCCCGGCGATGCGCAGTCGCTGGGTGAACTGGCCGCGAAGGCCACCGAGGAACTGATTCGTGCCGGCCTGAATGCGTGGGAAGCCAGCGAAGAACGAGACAACTACCGCAGTCTGTATCGAGCTGCCCGCAGGAATGCGCTGGCACTGGAGCCGATTGTCCACGAAGCATGCAAAGCGGAGCCTCGCTATGAGTATGGCGTTGGTCTGGTTGTCCAGTTTGAAAATGAAGGTCGGGATGCAGTGGTCAGCGAGGTTCGCAGTGGATCACCGGCCGAGTCCGGCGGACTGCTGCCGGGAGACCGCATCGTGGCCGTGGATGGCAATTCTCTGAATTCTGAAAACTTCTCCAGCATCCTCGGGCGGCGCCCCGCACCATCCACAACGCCGCTCAAGCTGGAGATCGATCGCCAGGGAACCCCTGTTGAAGCCTCCGTCAGTCGCACCCTGCAGATGCAGAAACCGGTGCTTCGTGCAGACCTTGATGGGTCAGTAGGAGCCTACTACACCGGCGACATTCTGTACCTCACCAACGACTCCGGTCAGGACCTGACCAACGTCTTTCTGTTCGTACACCTGCAGGGCCAGCACGGGGGCGTGGAAGGAACTGACGATCACCTGCACTTCATTCGGGAGTGGAAGGCCGGAGAGACGCGTGTGGCGCGGTATCTTTCGACAGCGGCCGACGGCATCGCATCCAACGAGTCGGTGGATTTCGTCAAGACAATCGAATTCCGCATTTACTCGGATGAGGTTGCGCAAACCGAAAGCTATGAGTATACCGAAGCTGAGTACGACGCTGATCTGCTGGCCTACACCAAAGACAGTTCGTTCACGGGGCAATGGTTCGCCTACCCGTCGGGGCACATCCTTTACGACAGCGGTGTGCAGCTGAAAACAGCCGACGGGTCCCGCTATCCGGCCAGCGGAGCCACTGTCACCGTTCAGGGGCTGTTTGTATCGAAGTCCCAATACTTCTCGTTCCCGGGTGGACGATTTGATGGCGATGAATACCTGAGCGCGGACGACTTCGACGAACTTGTCGTGCAGTCGTACACGGTCAAGTTTTACTTTCCGGGCACCAGCCGCACGGTGGAGTTGACGTTTGAACCGTAGAGACGGCACACGCTGAAACCGCTGGACCCTCGATTTTAAGGTAGTGCAGAAATGCTGGATGTGAACAGGATTTCTCGAACTGAATTCGCCAGCAACCGCCGATCAGGTTCGTTGTGTCGGATGTGATCGTGATTCCAGAGTTCGGCGATGTGGTTGAAGCATTCCGCAGCGAGCGTTTTCCCAATCTGTTCCAACTGAAGACTCAGGCTTCGGCGGAGGATCTCTGGACTTTCAAGGGCTCCCAGAACAGATGGCTGGTTGCAATCAGTTGGCCACCGTTGCTCGCAACTTTGATCAATGCGGTGGTGAACTGTCCAACGATGTGTTTCAGCGGCTGAAGGAAATCACAACGACACCCACCAGGAGTCCGGCCAGGCAAACGGCCTTGAATCGCCAGTTTTTTTCTCCGTAGAGTCGGATGCCGGCAAGAAACGCGATGATGACGGAGGTGCGTCGGAGCGGCGAGATGACGGAGATAAGTGCGTTGGGCTGTTCGTTTGCTGAAAAATAGAGGAAGTCGGAGATCAGCAGCAGCAGGGCGATCATGGGGATCGACCAGCGCCATTCAAAAGGTGTGGTTGATCGACCGCGGATGAGCCAGTGTGCGAGGACAGGGAGCATCACAGGGACGAGGTAGATGGAGAACCAGGCCTGAACCTCGGCGGATCGATAGCCGCAGGTATTGAGCAGATACTTGTCGTAGAGGGCGCTGGCGGCGCCGAGAATGGTGGCGAGGATCATCAGGGTGATCCAGCGATCGCGGTGGAAGACAATGCCTTCACGCCGCCCTGCGAGCGAAAACGCGTAGAAGGCACTGAGTACGATGGCGACGCCCAGCCACTGGGTGATGGAGGGACGTTCGGCCATGAAGAGCACCGCGAAGAGGACCGTGACCAGCGGGCTTGTGGCGCGGATTGGGGCGGCGATGGAAATCGGAAGGTGCTTGAGGGCGAACGAGGCGCAGATCCATGAACTGCCGGCGATGACAGCCTTGGCGGCAAGCCTGAGGTGGGCAATGGAATCGAGCGATTCGACGCGGAGCAGTTCAGGGACTGCGGTGGGTTGGATGTGGCCGAGCAGCAGCAGGGGGAGCCAGACTGCGGCCTGAGTGAGGACGTTGCAGAAGAGCACCGGGGGGACTGCGTTACCGCGCAGGGATTCTTTCTTGGCGATTTCGTAGAGCCCGAGGAAGCCTGCGGAGAGCAGGCTGATGGTGATCCAGTGCATGCGGCGTGGTGGAGGTTAGAGCACGGCGCGGATGCGGGTGAGGAATTCGCGGTTGGTGGGGAAGCGTTCCATGGTGCGTGTGAGCTGTTCCATGGCTTCGATGGGATTGAGGCTGATGAGGCTGCGGCGGAGCATGGTGATGCCGTCGAGCATGTCAGCGGGGATGATTTTTTCTTCGCGGCGGGTCCCTGAGCGGGTGATGTCGATGGAGGGCCAGATGCGGCGGTCGGCGAGATCGCGACTGAGCATCATCTCCATGTTGCCGGTGCCCTTGAATTCCTGGAAGATGGCTTCATCCATGCGGCTGCCCGTGTCAATCAGTGCGGTACCGCAGACAGTGAGCGATCCGCCTTCCTCGAAGCGACGAGCCTGGCCGAAGAGTTTCTTGGGGATGTCCAGGGCCCGGATATCGAGTCCGCCGGTGCCGGTACGTCCGGTGTTGCTGTGCTTGTTGAAGGCACGGGCGAGTCGCGTGATGCTGTCGAGGAGAATGAAGACGTCCTTGCCTTCTTCGGCGAGCCGTTTGGCGCGTTCGATGATGAGTGTGGCGAGGCGGATATGGCTTTCCACGTCGTTGTCCAGCGATGAAGAGATGACTTCGCCCTTCACCAGTCGCCGCATTTCGGTGACTTCTTCGGGGCGTTCATCGATGAGCAGCACCATCAGGTGGATTTCCGGATGGTTGACGCTGACGGCGTGGGCGATGTCCTGGAGGAGCATCGTTTTGCCGGTTCGTGGCGGGGCGACGAGCAGGGCGCGCTGGCCCTTGCCGATGGGGCAGAGCAGATCCATGACTCGCATGGTGAGCGGTTTGGGGCCGGTTTCAAGCCGGATCTGTTCGAAGGGATTGATGGCAGTGAGATCGTCGAAGAGGCGAATTTTGGAATACTCGCCGGGAGTCATGCCATCGATGAGTTCGATTTCGTGGACGCGGGGGCCGTGGTGGTGCGAGCCAGCACCCACTTGCGCCCGAATGAGCACTCCTTCGCGGAGCCCGTATTTTTCCATGAGTGCTGTGGGGACGAAGGGATTGGCATCGTCGGCCACGTAGTTGCGTTTGGGGTCGCGGAGGAACCCGTAACCACGATTATGAATTTCGAGCACTCCGTCGAAGGTGCCTTCGATCACTGGTGCCGGGGCAGCGCCGTAGGTGGGCTTGCGGGCCTGAGGGCCGGGGCCGTGATCGCGACCGAAACCCGGGCCACGGGGGCCCATGGGCTGACCACCGCGATTGTCCGGGCCGCGACGATTGCGGCCGCCACGACGATTACGGCCACTTTCGAAACGTCCGAATTCACGGCGTGGAGGTGGGCCGTCGAATCTGGGAGGACCCTGGTCACCACGCGGCTCGAAACGAGGAGCGGCATCGCCCACAGGGCGATCTCCGCCACGACGGCGGCGACGACGGCGACGACGACGACGGCCTTCACCATCACCAGGCTCGCCTTCAGCAGGTGCGCCCGAGGTGGATTCTTCGGAGCCGGCGTCGTCAGTGGCACCGTCTGAACCGAAGAGCTGGTCGCCCCAGTCTGCAAAGTCATCGCGTTCAGTGGTGTAGCGGCCGCCAGTTTCCGACTCGGCAACGTGTACAGGGGCCTGTGTTGATGGGGCATCGAAGTCATCGCGCTGGCGACGATTTCGGCGATCGCCGCGATCCCGACGCGGGGGACGAAGGTCTGCTTCGGGGCTGGGTGATGCAGGTTCGTCGTCGCCGAAATCCAGATCGTCGGTGCTGAAGTACCGCATTCCGGTTTCTGCTTCGACATCGGCGATTCGGCGTTCGAGCCGATTGGATGTGCGGGATTCGGATTCGTCGGCACGGCTGGCGGAGGACGGTATGGCAGCGCTGTCGGATTCGGTGGTGCCGTGGGCGGTGGGGGTACGACGGGAACCACGGTCGAGCCGCGAGCGACGCAGTGGACGGGCGGGCGCTTCGGTGGTATCCGGAGTGGCGGCCGGTTCAGGAGCAGCAGATGCGGGTGCGGGTGCGGGTGCGGGTGCGGGTGCCGGGGAAGCGGCGGGGACCGCGGCAGCCTCAGCCGCAGCGGAGCGACGTGGCCGTCGGGCGGGACGGGCTTCGCGGGCCGGGGCGGGCTCGGTGTCGAGCCCTGAGCCGAAGTCGTCCAGCGATTCAGGAGCGGGTGCAGTTGCCCCGGTGGCGGAGTCAGCGGTTGAGTCGGCGGTGCGACGCCGACGGGTGGGAGTGCGAGGCTCTTCGGCAGATTCGGAACGGGCCGCTGCTCGGCGGCGAGGACGCGGGCTGGTTCCTTCGGAATCGGAACGGCTGGTTGGCATATGTGGACTGAATCCGATCATGCACTGGCCCGCAGAATCTGCGGCCGGAAGTGTGGGGTGCTCTGCAGAAGCCTGCAGAACGGAAGACAGAATGCGGAGGTTTCACTGGGGAAACCAAAGCCGAGACCGTAGCCTGCGGGTACGGTTAGAACGTATACATCGAACTGTCAGGGCAGAGTAACAGGCCAGAAGATGCCTGTTCCGGACGGCGAAAGGGAACCTGCCGTCAGCACTGACCCGTATTGGCGAAGACCATGCCGCCCAGAGCGGGGATGCGACTTTGTGAAAGCGTCGCAGAAATTCAGGATCACGCGGGCAACCGGCACCTGTGCCAGATTTGCCAAAGCGAGTATTAACGGAAACAGGGTGTCTGTCAATTGATCTTAGCCGTCTTCAAACACATTTTTCGTCATCGTCCGCAAAAATCTGTCCTGACGGTCGCTCTGAACCTGACGGCCACATCACGCAGTCCGGACTTTCCCGGTATTCCGTTTGGAGTTCCCCGGAACAGCGCGGAGCGGCAGTTTTGGCCGGCTTCCTGCGGACTATCACGCCGGGAATTGCCGAAGATTTTACAGAGTCGGACGCCGAGCAGTAACCACAGGGATGGTTTGCTGAACTGACGGCGCGATCGTGATTTTCTCCTGAACCACCTGAGGTGACTGCATGCGTTCCTGGAATGTACGCCGCTTCGTCGCTGCGCTGATGATGACCTGGGCACTGATGTCTGCTGTGGCTGTGGCTGATGAGCAGAAAGCTGCTGCTGCTGTGCCCGCTCCGGCTCCTGCCCCCGCCGACGTGGCGCCCGTGGCTGCAACCCCCACGGTTCCTGCTGCACCGGTCCAGCATGTGCACCGTGTTTCCCGCCGCCCGGCGAAGCAGAGCTTTTTTCAGCGAGTGATGGAACTGGAACGTCGGAAGAATGCGTGGCTGATGCGGACCTTCCTTGGTCGCTGAAGCTTTGAGAAGTTCTGGTTCTGCAGCGGCCGCCAATTCCTGCGTGGTAAATGGCGGCCGTATCCTTTGCGCCCGCTGGCGAAGTTATCGATCGCGCCCGGGTCGGCCACGATGAGGTGGTCTGTTGCCTGGGTTGAATGAGCGTTCCATGCGGGAGATGCGCAGTTGCTGCCCGCCAACGCGGACTCTGCGCAGCAGCTGGAAGATGTCGTCCGGCATTCCGGCAGGCAGATCAACTGTACTGAAGTCGTCGTGAATCTCTATGCGACCGATGCGGGAGCTGTCGAGTCCGGCTTCGTTGGCAATCGCACCAACGATGTTGCCCGGCTTCACAGCATGCACGTGGCCGACTTCCAGTCGGTATGTTTCCATTGCAGCGTCGCGTCTGAACCCGGGGCGGCGACCATCGGAACGACCATCCGGCCGGTCATCGGCACGGTCGCGGGGGCGGAATGGCGGTTCGCGACGGCCTGGGCCTGGGCCGTCGTTGGGGCGTCCGCGAAAATTGGGTGGACCGCGACGATCACGAAACTCGGGTTCATCAAAGTCCACATGTCGGAATTCGTCGCGCATGAGCAGCGACCGCCCGCCCGTCGCGAGCACTCCCAGCGCACCCAGGACCTGTTCTTCGGTCAGTTCCGGGTGTTCGGTACGGAATTGCTGGAGGACGGAAGAAAGCAGTTCATGCTGGGGGTCGGTGAGTGCACTGAGTACACGTTCGTGGAACCGCTGAATCCGATGCTTGTTGATGACACGATTATTCGGGAGCGGCATGGGTTCGATGGTTTGCCGCGTGGCCCGTTCAAGACTTTGCAGGATGCGTCGGCCACGGGGATGCATGAACAAAATGGCCTCGCCACTGCGCCCGGCCCGACCCGTGCGTCCAATGCGATGCACATAGGCTTCGCGATCCCGCGGCAGATCGTAGTTGATGACGTGTGAAATCCGGCGCACATCGAGTCCTCGAGCGGCGACGTCTGTCGCCACTATGATGTTAATCTGACCGGACTTGAGCTGTTCAATGATGCGCTCTCGCTGGGCCTGAGCCATTTCGCCGTTGAGTGCTGCTGCATTGTGACCGTGCTGGCAGAGCAGCTGTGCGAGCGGTTCAGTGGTGCCGCGGAGCTTCACAAAGATAATGGCCGCATCGTACGGCTCGGCTTCGAGCAGTCTCAGCAGTGCGGCTTCCTTCTGGTCGGGTGCAGCCACCACGTACCGCTGGCGAATTGTTTCAGCCGCTGCGGACCGCTGCTGAATTTCAATGTTCACCGGATCCCGCAGCTGCTGTTGCGCAATCTCGCGGACGCCTTCGGGCATGGTGGCAGAAAACAGCGCTGTCTGACGTGATGCCGGCAAACGCTCAAGAATCCAGTCGACGCTTTCGGCGAAGCCCATGCGGAGCATTTCATCGGCTTCGTCGAGGATCAGGCAGCGGAGATCATCAAACTTGAGTGACCCCCGATCCATGTGATCCATCACGCGACCTGGTGTGCCCACAACCACGTGCACGCCGCGGTTGAGCAGACTGAATTGAGGCCCCATGGGGGCCCCGCCGTAGATGGCTGCAGCCTGCAGTCCCGCAAGACCCACCGCATACCGTTCAAATGCCGCTGTGGCCTGCAGTGCCAGCTCTCTTGTGGGAACCAGCACCAGCACCTGCGGGCGACGCAGCGAAACGTCGATGTGGTGGAGCAGGGGCAGCGCGAACGCGGCCGTTTTGCCGGAGCCGGTCTGGGCCTGTCCAAGCAGGTCGCGGCCAGCAAGGAGATGCGGGATGGTCCGGGCCTGAATGGGAGTCGGTGCGGGGTAGCCGGCGAGGCGCACAGCTGCGAGCAGGGATTCGGAAAGGCCAAGCTCTTCAAAGGAGGGGGTGTCGGGGGCGGCAGCGCCGGGAGCTCGAACCGGGACGGGAGCCGCGGCGGTGGCGGACACCGGCGACAAAGCCGGGGCAGGACGCTTTGCTGGAGGACTGGTCAGCACCGGTTTGGGGGAGACGGCTGTTACAGAGACTGCGGGAGCTGCCTCGGGGGAGGCTGCTGAGGTCGAGGTCTCTGCCGCTGCTGCTGCGGCGGCCGCTGCCTCGGCTGCAGCCGCCGCTGCCGCTGCTGCGGCGGCTCTTCGGGCCTTTTTGGCAGCGGTTTTGGTCATGGCTGACGCGTGCTGAGTAATGACATGCGCTGTGAGTTCTGCAGCGGCCTCGAACTGCGGTGCTGTTGGAAGTTCCGCGGTGTCGCTGTGCAGTTGCTGAACGGGCTGGTCCACGGATTGAGGTGGTTCGGTGACGGGCAAGTCTGCAGCTGGTTCGGCGGAGACCAGTTGCGTTGCCTGGGTTTCCACGGATGCCAGTTCTGAGGTGACTGGTGGGGTAGATGGTTCGGGCACCGCGTCCGGCGTGGCGGAGACGGACCAGCCAGCGACAGGTTCAGCCGGGACCTGCGGTGCCGTCTGGGCTTCCACGGGTGCCAGTTCTGAGGTGACTGGTGGGGCAGGTGATTGGGGAACCGCGTCCGGGGTGGCGGAGACGGGCCAGCCAGCGACAGGTTCGGCCGGGACCTGCTGTGTCGCCTGGGTTTCCACGGGTGCCAGTTCTGAGGTGACTGGTGGGGCAGTTGGTTCGGGAACCGTGTCCGGGGTGGCGGAGGCGGGCTGTGTGCAAAGTTGAAGATCTGTGGTCATTGGATCCTGGAGACCTGATATTTTAGGGCAGACGCGTGGAAGTTTGGGAGATCTCAGCCGTGAAAGATGCCGTCGCCAAAATCATGACTGGCGGAAGGCGGTGCATGCCCGGGTCCGAGCGATCGGGAGGGTGCTGAACGTCCCTGTGGCCGTGAGCGATTTTCGGGTGGGCGACGACCGGACTTGTTTTCTGTGGCGGGCCGATCGGAGTTTTGGCGGGAGCTGTTGCGGTCGCCGGGCCGGTGTTGGCCGTCGCGTCGTCGTCCCTGTTGTTCTTCGCGGCGGCGCGCTTCATGGCCACGGAAGCGACGGGGCTGATCAGCTTCGGCGTGTGGACTGTGCTGGGCTGCGGTGCTGCTGGTGCGTGTCTGGGGGTCTGATTGGGAGCGTTCGCGGGGGCGTTGAGAGCGTTGTCGGCGGGGGGAAGAGGATTCTGAGGAGGAGTCGGAATCGCCGGAGGTGGTGGTGAGATCGAAGCCTTCGAGCGGCTGGGTGGGGATGGTGAAGCCGATGAGTTTTTCGATGGTGCGGAGCATGCGGCGTTCTTCGGGGTCGCAGAGCGAGACGGCGACGCCGGGTGTGCCGGCGCGGCCAGCACGGCCGATGCGATGCACGTAGGTCTCTTCTTCGGTCGGCATATCAAAATTGAAGACATGCGACACTGCATCGACATCGATGCCGCGGGCTGCGATGTCGGTGGCAACGAGCACCGGCGGGGCGCTGCTGCGGAACTGTTCTAAGATCCGCACACGTTTGTTTTGGCTTTTGTTGGCATGAATGGCGGCGGCTGTGAGTCCGGCGGTGGTGAGCTGTCGGACGATGCGATCGGCGCCGTGTTTGGTGCGACTGAAGACGATGCAGCGGGAGGGAACCAGCCGGTTGATGAGGTGCACCAGAGCGCGGATCTTTTGTTTCTGGGGGACGATGGCGACGGACTGTGTCACCAGTTCGGTGGTTTTCTTTTTGGGTTCGATGGTGATGCTGAGTGGATCGGTGAGCATGGAGTCGGCGAGTTCGCGGATTTCCGGCTTCATGGTGGCGGAAAACATGAGCGTTTGCCGGGCCTTGGGGACCTTTTGGAGGATTCTGCGGATAGCCGGGAAGAAGCCCATATCGAGCATGCGATCGGCTTCGTCGAGGACGAGGACTTTGATGGAGTCGAGTGAGCAGTGGCCCTGCTGCATGAGGTCGAGCAGGCGGCCGGGAGTGGCCACGAGGATGTCGACGCCGGACTGTAACGCGCGGGTTTGTGGTTCCTGACCGACGCCACCGTAAATTACGGCCATGCGAACGCCGGAGGATGCGCCATAATCGGCGAAGCTGTCCCGGATTTGCAGGGCCAGTTCACGGGTGCTGGCGAGCACCAGTACGCGGGGTGCCCGAGCAGGCCCGCGACGACCGGCTGAACCGGATGGGCCGGCGGCAGGTGCGGAGGTATGGAGCCGATGCAGGAGCGGGAGCGCGAAAGCGGCTGTTTTTCCGGTGCCGGTCTGAGCAATACCGACAACATCGCGACCGCTGAGCACTGCGGGGATGGCTTGCTGCTGAATGGGAGTGGGAACGGAGTAACCCTGAGCAGCCACGGCGCGCACGAGCGGTTCGGCGAGCCCGAAATCTTTGAAATTCATGAACGGTCCTGGGTGAAAATAAGAAACATTCCCAGAACTCAACGCCGAGAGACCATCCGGCGAAATAGCTACGCCGGAGATTCCAATGCCTGGTGCTGGCAGCCGTTCAGGACCGACGCACAGGCCGGTGAACGAATCTGAATGCTTCGAGATGCCCGCCGAGGGTCGATGTTGTTGACGCGGTTGCTTTGGGGAAATCGCGTAGATTTCCACGCGGGCTTGCAGGCGGGATTACGGAAGTATAGCGGGTGATTTGGGAAGAGATAGAGAAATGTGAGGAAAGCGCTGCGAGAATCGGAAAGTGGAATTCAGCTGTTCCCGATTTGCTGATCAGGTTGCTGCGGCACACGCCCAAATCGCCGCAGAATTCGGATGACCAGCAGAAATGTGCCGGCAAGGTAAATCGCCAGGCACACGAAAAACGGGGACTCCTCCAGTCGACCGGCCCGCACGTTTGCTCGAAACGTCAGGTGGCTGGTGGCCACCATCAGGGCGCCCGTGAGCACTGCCATGCCCGACATCGGTCCTGCCAGCCACGCCAGTGCAGATTCCCGGCGTTCAGGCGCGAGCCAGTATTCGCGGTGCGGAATATTGATGCACCCATTCGGAATCCATTTGAGCAGTCGCACCACGCTCAGCAGCAGCAGCGGGAACACCAGCTGAAAGCCACCCAGCAGAATTGCGGCCGATGTCCTGTCCATCCAGTCGTTGGGCTCGCCACCCGGACCAAAGTGCGTCGCGACGCGCTCAGGCAGTTCCCGCCAGTAACTCCAGTGCTGCAACAGAGTAAGCACAGCATACAGGCAGCAGAGCCAAAGCCCACGGCGAGGCTTTGAGTGTGCGCGGTGGCCGGGTGTATCCGCGGAAACTTCCGTGGCGTTCTGTTTGTTCATAGAGGCCTTGGCGGGGCGATGCACAACAGTTGTGTGCGGGTCCGGAGCAGGAGATGGCCGCGGTGGACGGATGGAGTGGCGATGATGCTTTCACCGGCATCGTTGTCGGTCAGCTGTGGAAACTGGCTGCTGTGTTCCAGCACAGTGACGGTTCCGTTTTCAGCTGCCAGAAAGATCTTTCCGTCAGCGGCGATGGGCGATGCGAAATAGGTGCCGGCATTGCCAATGCGGCGGGGCCCATCCTGAAGTTCGCCGGTCTGCAGGTTTCGCGTGGTGCAGATGCCGCCGCTTTTAATCAGCAGCAGGCGGTCTTCAAGGAGGAATGGGGAGACGATATGGTCGGTATGGCGAGTGGCGTGTTTCCAGAGCAGGTGGGAGCTGGTGACGTCGCCGGAGCCGCCGCCACGAACGGCCATCACAAATTCTTCTGCCGCGGCATCGCCCGTGGATGAGAACGCGGCACCGGCGAAGTTATCGGGGTGCAGGAAGGCGAGATCGAGTTCCTGGCCTTCGAGGAATCCATCGCCATTTTTGTCACCGCGTCCGAATGTGCGGGTGAAGAAGGCTTCCGGGACGGGTGTGTTGCCGAGATAGGCCTGAGTTTCCTGGCGGTCGATGCGGCCGTCGCGGTTGCCGGTTTCCGCCTGGTCGACGGCCACGAGCCATTGGTTGGCGATTCCACCGCTTTGCACGGACAGGTAGATCACGCCATCGCGGCAGACGGGTGTGGTCTTGATGTTCCGCAGAAGTGTGCGGGCGTACCAGCGACGGTGGCCGGTCCGGGGGTCATAGCCGATGAGCAGTCCGGTGCCGGCAACGACAATTTCGCTGCGGCCGTCGACGGTATTGACGACGGGGTGTGAGTAATTGACGGCCATATCGCTGCGGTCGTCCTTCCAGCGGAGCGTTCCGGTGGCGCGGTCGAAGGCGTAGAGGGCCGGGTTGAGGTCATCATCCTGGCAGAACACAACCAAATCGCCGCAGAACACTGGCGACATGCCGGCACCCCACTTAAACACGAAGAAGGGCGCAGGGAGTTCCTGTTTCCAGAGATCGGCTCCGGTGGCGGCATCGAGTGTCAGCAGTCCGAGAGTGCTGAAGTAGAAGTGCACGCGATGTTCGTCTGCGGCGGGAGTGGAGCTGGCGTGGCTGTTGGTTTGATGGACTTCCGGAAGTGGCCCGGTATCCCACTGTCGTTTCCAGAGAACTTTGCCGGAGTTGATGTCGAAGGCGGCGAGCGTGACCTGCTGAGGCGCTGTCATGCCGCTGACGAACACGCGTCCGGCTGCTGCGACAGCACAGCCGATACCGTCACCTGCGGGCTGGGACCAGCGGACGTTTTCGGTGGCGGAGAATTTGAGCGGGAGTGAGCCGGTGTCTGTGGAGGTTCCGGAGGAGTTGGGTCCGCGGAACTGAGGCCAGTCATCGGCGAGGGCCGGGGAGTTCGGGGGGCTGCATGTCACGAGTGTGGTCAGGGCGAAGAGAGCCGGGGCAAGCTTCAGGAACGGGCGGCAGTGGAGGTTCACTGACATGGATTGGGCCTGACCTTTCTGCGGGGAGTTGGGCTGGTGGCGGCTGCGGCCAGCGTGGACTGGAACTGCATGCGGATCATGAGTCGGGCGCGCTCAACATCGCGGTCGCGAATGGCCAGAAACAGTTCCCGGTGTTCCCAGGTGATGCGCTGGGCCGAGGCCGGATTTTGTGGGGCGCGGGGAGCGATGCGGAAGAATTGTTCGAGCACCTGCTGCATGCCGGCGATGAGTTTTGAGCCGGTCATTTGCAGGATCCAGGCGTGGAATTGCATATCGAGTCGTGCGGCTTCGGGGGATTCGACGTTGGTGGCGATGGCGACTTCGAGCTGCTGTTCGATGGCTTCGAGGCGTTTGATCTGGTCGGTTGTGGCGTTGCGGACGGCGAGTTCGATGGCGCCGACTTCCAGAGCATAGCGGAGCTGTGCGAGTTCGTGCCAGTCATCCGGGGAGGTGGCGAGCGAGGGCAGGCTGGTGGAGAGCAGTCCGACTGGATCGGGGCGACGGACGAGCAGTCCCTTGCGTTTGCGGGATTCGAGCAGTCCGAGGGCTTTGAGCTGTGAGACAGCTTCGCGGGCGACGGTGCGGGAGACGCGATAGCGGGTGGCCAGTTGAGCTTCGGTCATGAAGAAGGCGCCGTCGGGAAGCTGCAGGCGCTGAATGCGGCGACGGACGACGCTGGCCAGTTTCTGGGCCTGCGGGAGCGATCGCCGGGGTCCGCGGGAACGCGTTGAAATATCTGCCATTTATTTTTTTCTCCGATTTCAAAAGCTTACAGAGTTGCCCCTTTGGAAGTCAATAAATAGCATTTATTTAGGGGACGCGTCTGGCTCCTGCAGGCAGACGCGTCAGGACACAGCTGCAAAAGTGCCGGAGACGAACCATGGCCGTGCCTGACTGGCTGGTACTTGCCGTCTACGCCTCGATGATGCTGGGCGTCGGCGTGTACTATTCACATCGCAATCGCACGGCCGACGACTACGTGCTCGGCGGTCGCCGTATGTCCCCCGTCGCAGTCGGGCTCAGTCTGTTTGCCACACTGGTCAGCACGCTGTCGTATCTCGCCAACCCCGGCGAAATGATCGCTCACGGCCCCATGATGGCCACGCAGTCGCTCGCACATCCCCTGATCTATCTCATCGTGGGTTACTGCCTGATTCCGCGAATCATGAATCAGCCGGTGCATTCGGCCTACGAACTGCTGCAGACGCGTCTTGGCAGCGGCATCCGTTCCGCCGGTGCTTTTGTGTTTCTGCTGCTCCGCTGCGGCTGGCTTGCCACAATCCTCTTCGCCACCAGCCGAGTGGTGCTCCTGCCGCTCTTCAATCTTGACACCGGCGACACCGCGGCTGCATTCTGGACCGCGGCCCTCTGCACAATTCTCGGTCTCACAGCCGGCGTTTATTCCTCGCTGGGCGGTATCCGCGGCGTCGTGATTACTGATGCCATCCAGTCCGTCACAATGCTGGGCGGCGCAGTGCTCACACTGGCCGTGATTACCCATCGCATGGGTGGTGTGTCGGCATGGTGGCCGGATGCATGGCCTGATCACTGGCAGACCCCCAGCTGGGGCTTCGACCTGTCCCAACGCGTCTCTTTCGGTATTCTGCTCCTGTCCACCACGCTCTGGTACGTCTGCACCAACGGTTCGGACCAGATGTCCATCCAGCGATTTCTGTCCACGCGCGACGCTGCCGCAGCGCGGCGCACACTGCTGGTGTCACAGATCGCGGACGTGTCTGTGTCGCTGCTGCTGGGGATCACCGGCGTCGCACTGCTGGGCTTTTATTCCGCTCACGCTGCTCGTGTCCCCCCGGGACAAACGTTTGCGGGGTCAGGGGATCGCTTCTTCCCGCAATTCATCATGCAGGAAATGCCTGGTGGCCTCGCAGGCCTTCTCGTCGCGGCGCTGCTTAGTGCCGCCCTCTCCAGCCTCTCCTCCGGCCTCAATTCCGCCGCTGCGGTGCTCGACCGCGACTTCCCGCAGCTCGGCCGAACGCTCCAGCCAGGTGATTCCGCCACGAACGCCATCCGCCGCCTGCAACTGCTCACCGCGCTCGTCGCCGTCGCCGCAGTGCTGCTCAGCATGCTGAACCTGCTGTTTGTCGGTAATCTGCTGGAGCGCTGCTTCAAGATCATTAATCTGCTCACTGCCCCCCTTTTCGTACTCTTTTTTCTGGCACTCTTCGTGCGTTTCGCCAACGCCACCGGAGCCTGGTGGGGACTGGCTGCGGCCATCTCCGCTGCCGTGTTCATTGCCTACGGTCGCGAACTGGGTGTGCCGGAACGCCTGCAGCTCAGCTTCACCTGGATGATGCCTGCTTCGCTGGCCCTCGGCATCACCACAGGGACGCTTGTGAGCTGGGCGGCAGCCGCTTCTCCCGGCTCCGACCCCCGTTTTCCTCGTGCTGACGAAAGGAACTCGCCATGAACCTGCCATGTTTGCACCTGCTGGTCGCCGCAATGCTCGGCTGCTTTGCTCTGCCGTCAGTGGCAGTCGACGACGCTGTGAACATCGGTGAGCGTCGTGAACTCTTCGTGGATGACGCGCTGCTGGAAAGCCAAAGCGGTGTCTCGCTGGCCATGCATCGCCCGGAAGCTCGCGATGTGGCCATCGTCTGTGATCGTCCGTGGGAGGGTAATATTTCGGCGTACTACACGCTGTTTGCGGACGGTGACGTGTTCCGCATGTATTACCGCGGCGCCCACTGGGACGAACAGGCCAAAAAATCAACGCATCCCGAATTCGCCTGTTACGCAGAAAGCCGTGACGGCATCACCTGGGTCAAGCCGGAATTGGGGCTGCACGAATTCGCTGGTTCCAAAGCCAACAACATCATTCTGACCGGCGCGGGCACTCATAATTTCACCCCGTTCCGCGATCCCCGGCCCGACTGCCCACCCGCAGCCCGCTACAAGGCGCTCGCTGGTGACGACAAAGGATTGCTGGCCTGGCAGTCCCCGGACGGGATTCGCTGGTCCCTCATCAGCGATAAACCTGTGATCACCAACGGCGCCTTCGACTCGCAGAATCTGGCATTCTGGGATGCGGCCACGAAACGCTACCGGGCTTACTGGAGATTCTTCCAGGCTGACAGCGGTGTGCGAGCCATTCGCACAGCTTCGTCCCTCGATTTTCTGACATGGCAGGACGAAGCGGATCTGTCCTATGACAAGGCCCCGCCCGAACATCTCTACACCAACGCCATCATGCCCTACTTCCGCGCTCCCCAGCTTTATCTCGGATTTCCCACACGCTTTCAGCCAAAGAATCAGCAGGTCGAACCGGTGTTGATGACCAGCCGCGACGGCATTCGTTTTCACCGCTGGCCTGAACCGCTCATTCCCATCGACGCCCCACAGGATCGCAATGGCAACCGCAGCAACTACATGGCGTCCGGACTCCTGCAGCTGCCGTCAGAGCCGGGGCTGTTGTCCGTGTATGCAACAGAAGCCTACTACGCGGGCCCCGGCAGTCGCGTGCGGAGGTTTGTGTTTCGTACTGACGGCTTTGTCTCACTGCAGGCAAAATCGCAGCCCGGTGAAGTCCTGACGAAGCTCATCCGTTTTTCCGGCCAGTCACTGCAGCTGAATTTCCGCACGGCGACAGGGGGACGGGTGCGAGTGGAGCTGCAGTCGGAGGATGGTCGGCCACTGCCAGGCCTCAGTCTTGCAGAGTGCGAAGAACTTCGGGGGGATGAAATCGCCAAAGTCGTCACCTGGAATTCCGGTAAAACGCCGGCAAGTGCAGCCGGGCAGCCTGTCAGACTGAAATTCCAGCTGCAGGATGCAGATGTGTATTGCATGAAATTCGATTGATTTCCCCCCTCTCCCCTCCCAGGGGAGAGGGGCCGGGGGTGAGGGGTCAACCACCCCTCTGACTTCTCACTCTTTATGCATTCAGCCCCTTCTCATTAACAGCATCCAGCGTTCGGCTCATTCCGCCCCTCTCGGGGCTCAAAATTCGGAGTCCCCAACAGCCACGGGCTCGCGCCCATGGCTACATCTTGTCGCCCCAGCCGGGGCTCAGTCGCACCTTGCCTTCCCAATTCCCACTTCCCACTTCCCACTTCCCACTTCCCACTTCCCACGTCCCAC
>JBEIEK010000017.1:0-34904 GCA_040382995.1 Planctomycetaceae bacterium | reverse complement strand
GGACAGCTCCAGTGGTCACGGGCCCCGCTGCCACGGTCAGTACGCCACGCCCGACGATCACGTGGAGCGGCGTCAATGGTGCGCTCAACTACGAGGTGGAAGTCTTCAACCTCACCGACAACGTGCTCGTGCGACGCGTGTCCGGCATCGTCGGCACCTCGTTCACGCTCCCGGTTGATCTCACGCTCGGTCGCTACAGCGCCCGCGTCAGAGCCTTCAACACCTTCGGTGACAGCAGCTTCTTCAGTACTGATCGAGTGTTCGGATACTCACCATCCATCACCGTTGCCTCACCCGGCAGCCGACTGCCCGACAACACGCCAACCTTCCAGATCAATGCAGTACCCGCTGCCGATCGCTACGAACTGTATGTCTTCCAGGACTACGGGACTGGCGTTGAAGTCTTCCGGGAAACCAATCTGCGAACGACCGTCTACACCCGCACAATCCCGCTGCCGATCGGTCGCTACCGGTATTACATCAATGCCGTAAACGAGGCGGCTGCCGGATCCACCTCCGGCAACTACACCGCTCGCAGCCTCGACTACCGAGTCACCATTTCCGAACGTCCCGTGGTGGTCAATCCGCCAGCCACAACCTTCCTCCTCCGCCCGGAAATCACCTGGACGGTACCGCTTGGCGCCGGTGCCACACCCGTCAGCGATATCTGGGTGAACAAGATCGAAGGTGGTACATCCCGCGTCTACCTCAGGGCCAACGGAGTTTCCGGGACGTCCTACACACCCGATATCGACTTTGTCCTTGGCAACTACCAGGTCTACGTCCGCACCTACTCAGCCGTTGACCCCGCCTCGGCCTCCGACTGGAGCTTCCCCAAGACCGTTCGCACAACGACCGCTCCCAAACTGCTCGCTCCAATCGGCCGAGTTGGCTCAATCAGCCCGACTCTGACCTGGGAAGGTGTTCGCGGGGCTCAGTCCTACCGCGTCTACCTCTCCAGCACTTCGACCGGCAATACACTGCTCTATGACGTCTCCAACATCAACGCTCTGAGCTTCACAATCCCGCAACCGCTCCCACTCGGACGCTACCGTTACTGGGTTCAGGCTCGCAGCGCCTTCGGCGACATCAGCAACTGGAGCCCCCCTGGAGACTTCCAGGTTGTCGCGGCTCCCGTGCTCTCAGGTCCGTCATCCTCAACGTTTGATAACACCCCCTCATTCTCCTGGACCAGCCTCTCAGGACTGCTCAACGGAACCATCCCCGCCGGAGCCACTGCTTACGATCTCCGTATCGACCAGGTGCTGTCAACCTCCGTGGTTTTCGGCTACCAGATGTACACCGTCAGCACCACCAGCGTCACAGTTCCTGACAGCCAGGCTCTGCCCATCGGCACCTATCGCGCCCGCATCCGTGCTCGCAGCGCCGATGTCCAGGGCGATTACTCGGTCATGCTGGAATTCTACGTCGGTGGCCGTCCCATCATCAGAGCGATTCCTGCATCCTCAAACCAGCAGCCCACCATCACATGGGGGGCAGTCGACGGTGCTGCCAGCTACGAAATCTACATCAGCAACACCGCGGATCTCTCCAGAGCCCTGATCCGAGTTGCCGGCCTGACCGTGAACTCCTTCACGCCGGCGACACCACTTGCCTCAGGCAACCTCTACCGTGTCTGGGTGCGAGCTCTGAACTCGGCCAACAGCACCTACAGTGCGTGGAGCGTTCCTGTCGACTTCCTGATCACTGATGCAGCCACAACACAACCGCTTGATGGTGGCACCGGCGAATGGGTACTGACGGCGACCGACAGCCTCCTGGATCCTCTGCCGAATGAGTACAGCATCAGCATGCTGCCTTCCCGAATCGGGACAACACAGCCGATTCCACAGGAAGCAGAAGCAACTGAAACTGTTGACCCAGCCGTCCTGCCACTCAACGGTTCTGACGTCGCCCCGGTTGATCCCACGGCTCAGCCGGCTGACACAGATACCGTACTCTCCGGCTGGAATCAGGAAGCATGGTGGGACGGCCCTGCCACTTCCCCGGACGTCGTGTTGCCCGCTGTCGAACCGGTGGAAGCACGTAAACCAACTGATCGCCAGTCCGCTTCCGCCGGAATCCTCGGTGCACTTCTGGGACTTGCCTCGCTCCGTCGCCGTCGTCGCAAGGATGACAGTGAAGGCTGAATGAGTCCGTGAAGCACCAATGAAATTGCCGGTGCGTTCGCGCACCGAGCCCGTGGTGGCTGATCTCTGATCAGCCACCTTTTTTATGCGCTCTTCGGCTGTCATCATCCAAGCGGAGCTCAAAGCATCCCTGTTTGCCCCGTTTCACATCGTTTCGCCATCTCAGCTTCGCCAGCTCGATTCCCGGAAAATCCCCTCGAAAACCTTTGTGCCATTGAGTAAACTCCGCCAAGGAAGAGGAAGTTCCCTGCGTCCATGGAATTGATTAACTTCCACAGGAATCGTCCAATGCAGCGTGGATTGTTGTTCCTTCTGTCTCTGGTCTGTCTGTCCGGCGTCACGTTCGCCTGTATCAATGACAGCGAACTGCCACTGCGTGAACGCGAATTCCGGTCTCAGTACCTCGATTCAAAGCTCACCTTCACTTCTCAGCCGGCACCCTCCGACCTGCAGTTCTGGGTGTTGAATCTCAGTGGCGGCGCGATGCTGGCAACGGGCCTTGTCGTCGCCATCCGGGTGCGGCCCATTCAGCCACCGGCAAAGTCGGCAGCCCCATGAATCCCGCCATCCGCGTCCTGACCGTGCTTGGCATGGCCCTGATGGGATTTGTCACTGGCGGTATTCTCGCCAACAAGCCCAGGGACCGCGACGTCCTGGTCCCCACTGGCTATCAGGATGTAGCCCGGGACTTTCCGCTGCCGCATCACGTGCCCCAGTATGCGGGTGGCCTTTCGTTCCGGTTCGCGATGATCCATGATGTGCTGCACGAACGTTTTGAGAAGCACGGCGCGGAGTGGTACGAACACCGCAATCGACTGAACCAGCGGCGTCTTGAAACACTCGCAGAAACCGACCGCAGTCGGTGGCCGATCATCGATGACCTCGCTGCCGGCATGGATCGCATGGGACAGCCGGGCGAAGCCGTAAAGCTGATGCGTGCCAAACTTCAGCATCAGCAGGAAGTGGGGCTCACGGGACGGGACCTCTACACCAGCTACGCAAACCTCGGTACGTTCCTGATCCACGCGAATGCCAAAGCAGCCTTCGCCGGTGACGCTCAGGCAGTGACTGATTTTTCGGAAGGCGTGGAACTGGTCAGGAAGTCGGTCGAGGTCAATCCGGAGGCCCATTTCGGCCGTGAACGCTGGCAGGCCACCATCGCTGAATTCCTGCTCCTGGCCATTCAGGACCCCAGCCTGCTCAGGCAATACGACTGCCTTGGGAACAGCCTTGATCTGCCAGTTCGACTCACGGATGAGCTCCCGGAATACGCCTGGCCAAACTATTTCCGCTATGGCCGTCCGCACGATCAGTACTTCAAGCACGATGTCTTTTACAGTTTCTTCCAGAGCGCCGAAAAAGCCGTGGATCCAGCAGACCCGGCACTCTGGAAGGAACTGGTGGCCGCCCGAGATTCCATCACGCGTATCGGCGCGGAATCTGATTACTGGAACGCAGCCAAAACAGACAGTGATCTGCCCTTCGAACCGGTAGCCTTCGACGAACCGATGCTGGGGATCATTGGCATGTGGAGACAGGGGGGCGGTGCCAATCCGCACTTTGCTCTGGCAATCGGCGAAACCATGCTTCGAGTCGGCCAGCGTTACCTTGCGTGGTCAGCCTTCGCGCGTGCTGAAATGCTGGCCGATCGCTATTCCTCAGACCCTGCCCTCCAACAGTTTCTGCGGAACCACTGTCGGCGGCGGCAAAGTGATATTGAAGCCAGTTTTCAGCAAAGGCCGAATGGAGCTTACAGCATTCACCCGGAAATGTGGGACAACAATCAGGAACTCGCGCTGGCCTCCGAAAAGGCTCAGGTGCCCCACGCTGTCGCCACGGCACTACAGACAGCCTTCAAAGAGGAACTGCAGTCAGGACTCGATTTTCAGAAAGCCTGCCAGGACTTTGAAGCGCAGCAGCTGCTCAATGGTGTCCCTCTGGATGCACCAGACTTCTACAAGAAGTTTCATGCCGAGCATCCGCCGATCGCTTCGCCCGTGGGTCAGGAAGAGTATTTCCGGTATGCAAATAAAAGCGACGCCCGCAGCCGTAAAACGCGTCGCGCATTTGCTCATGCCATATTCGCATCCGGTTGCGGTGCAATGCTTCCGGCGGCCTGTTTTCTGGCCCTGAACTTCCTGCGGCGTTCCCGCATCTCCAACAACGCTGCGTAGTGGACTAAGGACCAAAAACGCCGGCTCCGGACCTGGGTCACGGTACCTCGACTGCCTGAGCCACTGCAGTCCGATACTTTGAAAGCCTTTGGTCGCGAATTTCGTCGCTGGTGGCAGCGACTGTATCGGGGCGATAGAGCAATTTCCGGGATGGCGCCAATTGCAGACCAACGCGATCAGCGGGAATCTGCTGCAGATGAATCAGTGCTGCGAGTGCCGCATCGCGAAGCTGCACCTGGGCCCCGCTGGCGACTTCACCCTGTGCCACTTCGTTCTTTGCCGCATCATTCGGCCGGGTCCATGCCAGCTGTGATGACTTGAGGCGTGAAGTCAGGAGCGGGATGTCCTGTTTGCTGTCAAGAGCCGCCAGGCACATGCAGGCATAGTAAAGTTGTGGCCCGCGACCTCCCCCCTGAAGGACTCGCAACGCCACTTCCCGCCCCGCCGGCAACCGATGCTCGATGGCAAAAATCAGCGGACGGTCAGCTGCGATGCCCGGGCGAAGAATCCAGGCAGAAACCAGTTTTCTCAGCACCGCGCGATGGCGACCTGTGGCGACGAGGCGGTTGAAGCGGGGGTCATCAAGGGGCCGGGAAATATTCGCCGAGGTGGATCGGAGCAGTCGGATTTCCGGCTGGCTGGCCACGAGCATGAGCGCCAGGGCCGACGCCGTGGGGAACGGCAGGTCTTCGCGACCGTCACAGGCGAGCTCCAGCGTTCTGCTGCGTTTTTCCAGCAGCTCCGGGACGCGCGCGGGCTGGTAGAGGCCGGCCGCGAACAGCTCCGGTTCGGCACGCAACATCTGCAGCAGGACATTCCGTGGATCGGACGTTTCCAGTCCCGACTCCGGCTGTGGGGCGTCGGTCGAGTCCGCCGTGGTGTCGTCGGCTGTCTCGTCGTCGAGCAGTTTTCGCAGGGTTGCGGCATGCGGGAAAATTGCCGTGTCCTCTGCGGCCGCGGCAGTTGCAGCGGCCGTTCCGGTGGCGGGGGTTTCCAGCTTTGCCAGTCGCGTACGAAACCAGTGCCGCTGGAGTTCGGCGAGAATTTCAGAGAGTCTGGCTGCGGTGGCACCCGTGGCCGAGGCCTGAACTGCGAGCAATTCGGGACCGGCGGATTCCGGGAGCTTGAGCAATTGGGTGGTGGCAGCCTGACGGCGGGAAAAGATGGGGTCCTGCAGTTGCTGCACAAGCTGTTGCACTGCGCTGCTGGGCGTTGCGCCATCTGCAGAATCCTGCCCAGCACTGGCCGTTGGGGCCGCTGCAGGAATCTGAAGGAGGAGGCAGAGCAGCAGGGTCATGGGAACCAACCGAAGTCGGGGAGTGATCGTTCGGCAGATCTGACGGAAAAGCGGCGGGAATCTATCAGAAAAACGGTGGTGTGCGGGCTTTCGCCGGCGATTCGCGGGGGCTGAGGGTGCAATTCACCGCGCCACCCCTTAGAATCTACGCCGTCTGCCTGACTTCAGCCGGATCCCAGGCAACACTCGTGATCCGGTGCCGGAAATCTCCCGGTTCCGTGATTGAGATCGTCCTGAAATCCCGATAGAGTCCACTTGCATTTGGTGAACGATCGGTCACAATCCGCGATCCGTCGTTGTTCGCTCAGTTTGTTTTCCGGAGCCTTTCCCGTGTCACTGGACAAAACCCTTAAAGTTCGCCGGGGCGGCAGCAGCTCCCGCAACGTTTTAACTCGCGGTGAACGCATCGCTCGCCTGCAGGAAGAAGACCGTTTTGCTCCAGGCCGCAGCCCCTTCGGACTGCCCAAAGTCCGCGTGATGAAGGCTCTCGCGGGAAAGAAAAAGAAGAACACCGCCGAAGAAGGCGCCGCTGCCGCAACTGCTGGCAAAGCCGCTCCGGCCAAAGGTGGTGCTGCCGCCAAGGGCAAAAAATAACCGCCACCCGGCTCGCTCCAAACCCGATCAATTCCACCGCAGGTCCCTCCGGATCTGCGGTTTTTTGTTGATTTCCCTCCGCAAAATCTGTGCAATGCGGCCGCGGCGCACAACAAAACTCCACCTTAGCTGCCGCCACCCACCAATCACCCCTCCCCGCCTGCACTCCTATGACATCCCTCCCAAATCCACTCGCCCCCGCCCGGTTTTCCCGTTGCCTCGCCACCATCCTCTGGCTGCACGTCGCCATCGCAGGTGTCTGTCAGGCCCAAACACCCGCTGCTGAGCCTGCCGACCAGTCCCGACTTGAACTTACAGAACTGGCCCGCAGCCTCGTGCAGCCCATGGAACTGGATGTGGCAGCCGACGGCACCGTGTACTTCATTGAACTTGGCGGCCGCCTCAGAGCCATCTCCCCAGGCAGCAGCGAGGTGCGTCTGGTTGGAGAACTGAAGATTACCACCGAACAGGAAAACGGGCTGATCGGCATGGCCCTGCATCCGGAATTCACTCAGAACGGCTGGATCTTCCTGCAGTATTCGCCTCCCGACTTTCCCGGTCAGCACATCAGCCGCTTCACCATTCGTGATGGCCAACTGGATCTGTCCAGTGAAAAGCTGCTGCTGAAATTTGAAGAGCAGCGAAAGGAGTGCTGCCATCATGCCGGCAGCCTGCATTTCGGTCCCCGCGGAGAACTCTTCATCGCCACCGGCGACAACACCCATCCCCATGGCGATTCCCAGGGCTACGCACCGATCGATGAACGTCCCGACCGCGCCCCCTGGGATGCTCAGAAATCATCCGCCAATACCAACAGCTACAGTGGCAAGATTCTCCGCATCCGGCCCACACCGGAAGGCACCGTGGAAATCCCGGAAGGCAATCTGTTTCCTCCCGACGGTTCCCTGGGTCGCCCGGAGATTTACTGCATGGGCTGTCGAAACCCATGGCGGATGACCGTGGATTCCAAAACGGGCTTTGTTTACTGGGGCGAGGTCGGTCCGGACGCCGGCGGAGATGGTCCGCGGGGCCCCCGGGGCTACGACGAAATCAACCAGGCGCGGCAGGCCGGTAACTTCGGCTGGCCGTATTTCATCGCCAACAATCAGCCTTACGCCGATTTCGACTACACCTCAGGCGTCGCTGGCCCCCTCTACAGCCTCACAGAGCCTCGTAACGAATCACCCAACAATACCGGTGCGAAGATTCTTCCACCACCCGTTGCCGCCCTGCTGTACTACCCCTATGGCGATTCCGCTGAGTTTCCGGAACTTGGCAGTGGCGGGCGATCCGCGTGCGCCGGACCTGTTTACAACTTCAATCCACAGCTGAATTCCGGCACCAAATTTCCCGCCGCATGGGATCGCTGCCTGTTTATCTTTGAATGGACTCGAAACTGGATCAAAGTGGTGCATCTGGATGAACAGCACAACCCGGCGCGAATTGAACCCTTCATGCCAGGTCAGAAGTTTGTCCGCCCGGTGGACCTCACATTCGGCCCCGATGGCGCGCTCTACATGCTGGAATATGGCGAAACATGGGGCGTAAACGCCGACGCACGACTTGTTCGCATCGACTACATTCAGGGCAACCGGACTCCCACCGTCGCTGTGCAGGCGGACAACAACATTGGCGGGCTGCCACTGCAGGTCAGGCTGACCTCCGTCGGCACCAGCGACCGCGATGCCAATGATCAGCTGACGTACCAGTGGAAACTCATCAGTGCCACGGATCCCGCCGCGCCCGCCCGCATCGTCGGTGAGGCACCCGAAGCCACGTTCACGCTGGAAAGCCCCGGTGTCTGGAATGCCGAACTCACGGTGACCGATCAGGCCGGAGCCAGCCGATCCGCCTCCATTCCGGTGCTTGCCGGCAACGGCCGCGCCGAACTGCGGTTCGTCCGCCCACAGCCCGGTGACTTCTACGATGTCGCTCAACCCATTCACTTCGAACTGTTCCTCAAGGATCCCGAAGACGGCACCAATGATGATCACGAGATGGACGTGAACGGTGTTCGCCCCATTGATCCCGATGGCCCGGGTCGCGTGAGTGTGAACGCGGTGTTCGTGAATGGGCCGGTCCCCCGAGCTGATCTTCCGACCGCCGAAACCGATGCCACGCTCCCCATCGGGCTCAGACGCATGAAAAACAGCGACTGCTTCAACTGTCACGCGGTCGACCAGAAACGCGTCGGCCCGATGCTGCTGGAGATCGCTGCAAAATACCGCGGCAAAGATGGCGCGCTCGAAGCATCCGTCCAGCGCGTCCGCAATGGCTCAACCGGAGTCTGGGGCAAGATTCCAATGATTCCCCATTCACACCATTCCCCCGACGAACTCAGAGAAATGGTCAGCTGGATCTACAGTCTTGAACCTGCCGGCCTTGTTCGCATCTTTCAGGGATTTGTGGGTGATATTCCTGTCAATCCCGAAGAAGCCACAAAACCCGGCCACTACCGGCTCGACGCCACCTACACGGACCTTGGCAGCGGTCCTGTGCCACCCCTGTCCTCCTCCGCCACGCTCTTCGTGCGTCAGCGTCTGGTGGAAGCCGAACTGGCCGAAGAGATTCGCGGGCCGCAGATCCTGAACTCCGGCAACGCCAGCGGTGGACGCTTTATCGGGGCCATCAACCACGGTCACACGCTGCTCTTTCACGATGTGCCGCTCGAACAGGTCGGCAGCATCCGCCTGATGATTGCTTCCGCCGGTGCCGGTGGGGCCATTGAAATTCGCCGAGGTGGTCCGGAGGGAGAACTCCTGGGAATCGTCCCTGTGGAAGTCAATGGAAACTGGGAACAGTTCTACGAACGCGTGCTGCAGATTCCGCCCCAGACCGGACGGGATCATATCTGTGTTCGATTCACGCACCCCGGCAATGCTGGTGGACTGATGAATCTCGATCTGCTGCAGTTCCTGCCTCCGCAGCAATAACAGGGGCTGTACATCATGTCAGAGTCAAACTCTCAGGACGCCCCACTGCTGCTGGCCATCGATGGTGGCGGCACAAAAACCGACTGCCGACTGGCCCTGTTTGACGGACAGCTGCGAATTCTTGGCGAAGGTCTGTCCGGGCCGTCCAATCTGCGGGCCCTCGGTCCCCAGCAGGCGCTTGCAAATCTCGATGCAGCCGTTGCAGCCGCCTTCGCATCCGCAGGTCTGCAGCGCTGTGTCGCTGCGGCTGCGTGCCTCGCCCTCGCCGGCGCCGACCGCACGTCCGAGCAGCTGCAGATCCTTGAATGGGCCGGCTCCGCACAGCTCGCCAGCCAGCTGCGAATCGTCAATGACGCAGTGCCGCTGCTGTACGCGGACGCGGGCGTGGGCGTGGGCGTCGCCCTGATCGCCGGCACCGGCTCGCTTGCCTGGGGCTGCAATGCCGACGGTCGCACAGCCCGCGCCGGGGGCTGGGGCTTTCTGCTGGGCGATGAAGGCAGCGCCTATGCCCTCGGCAATGCCGCACTCCGCGCCGTACTGATGCAGTCCGACGGCCGTGGTCCCCAAACCCTGCTCACGGAACTGATCTCCGCACAGCTCGAGCTTCCGCGACCAGCGGCCATCGTGGAACGCGTCTACGGAGCCGTCGTGCCAAGGCAGGTTATCGCCGAACTTGCTCCACTGGTCTTCGATGCCGCCCATCGCTCAGACGCCATCGCCACCGAAATCCTCCGCAACGCCTCACAACAACTCGCCGGCATGGCCACTGCCGTGGCTGAATCGCTCAACCTTCCGGCTCCTCTGCACCTTGCCTGCACCGGCGGTGTGCTGCTGAATCACCCCGATTATCGGGATGCCGTGGCCCATTCCATCACAGCCCGCACGGGACATTCCCCGGAAGTCACCTGTGTCCCCGAACCAGTGCTCGGTGCCCTGCACCTCGCCCAAAAACTGCTCCCCAATTGAAAATCCAAACGGCCCCCACGATTTTCCCTGCATTCCGCCAGACAGCCCGCCTGGCTCTTGACCGAAACGCCTCGCCAGGTCACCCTAAACGCCTCCAGCATGGCCGCGGCTCTTCAAGCGCCCGCCACACCTCCCTCCCACACACCCAGCAGGTTCTCCTCATGACCAGCCCCGGCGATTTCCTCGCTTCTTCCCGCCGTACATTCCTTGGTTCCTCCGCCGCAGTTGCAACGGCCGCAGCGACGCTTTCCGCCGCTGCCGCACCGCTGTCGTCGGGTCTTTGGTCGGCCGGCAGCGATCTGCTGCGTGTCGGCCTCGTCGGTGTCGGTGGTCGTGGCACGGGTGCTGCCGAACAGGCATTGAATGCTGACCCTGGTACCGAACTGGTGGCACTGGCGGACGTGTTCGAGGACTCTGTGGCCCGCGGTCGCAGACAGCTCAGCCGGATGTTCAACAAGGACGGCCAGAAACCTCGCGTCACCGTCGACGACGCCCACTGCTTCGTTGGTTTTGACGGTTACAAACAGGTCATCGAAAGCAGCGATGTCGTACTGCTCGCTTCCACCCCGCACTTTCGTCCTCAGCACCTGCGTGCCTGCGTCGAAGCCGGCAAACACGTGTTCTGCGAAAAACCGGTTGCAGTTGATGCACCCGGCGTGCGATCTGTCCTCGAATCCTCAGAGATCGCTCGCCAGAAAGGGCTCAACCTCGTCTCCGGACTCTGCTGGCGCTACCACCCCGGCAAGCGTGCCACATTCGAACAGATCCACAACGGCACCATCGGCGAAATCACCGCCATGCAGTGCAGCTACATGACCGGCGGCGTCTGGGACCCCCGCCGTCGCCGTGAAGAAACCAAAAGCGAAATGGAATACCAGCTGCGCAACTGGTACTACTACACCTGGCTCTCCGGCGACTTCAACGTCGAACAGCATATTCACAGCCTCGACAAGATGATGTGGGCCATGAAGGACGAAGCCCCCGTCACCATCAGTGGTTCAGGTGGTCGACAGGTCCGTACCGATGCACGCTATGGCAACATCTTTGACCACTTCGACATCGTCTACACATGGGCCAATGGCGTCAAAGCCTTCGCCCGCTGCCGACACTGGCCCAACTGCGAAAACGAAGTCGATGACTTCATCTTCGGCACGAAAGGCCGCGTTGACGTGATGGCCCACTCCATCACCGACCTCGCCGGCAAGGTCATCTGGAAGTACGACGGCCCCGATGGCGACATGTACCAGATCGAACACAACGAACTCTTCGCCGCCATCCGCGCAGGCAAGGTGATCAACAACGGGGACTACATGAGCAAGAGCACGCTGCTGGCCATCGCCGGCCGCATGGCCGCCTACACCGGTCAGCGACTCACCTGGGATGCCGCACTCAATTCCAAAGAAGATCTCAGCCCCAAATCCTACGACTGGACCGACAACCCCGTGCCCCCGGTGGCCATCCCGGGACGCACCCCGTTCGTCTAATCGATCCTGCAGCTGAAAGCGTCCGCATGTTTCGATACCGACTGTTGCCGACGATCCTTCTGCTGGCCACCACGGCGATCTGCCACGATCCCGCGGTGGCCGCGTTCCCTCAACAGTCTCCTCCGGCCCAGCCGGCAGCGGAACCTGCGGACCCCGCTCTCCCCGCCGACCCCACAGCAGCCCTGCAGGTACTCAAGGCCCGCTGCTGGTCCTGCCACAACGCGGAAAAGCGGGAATCAGGACTGCGTCTGGACCAGCGCGCACATCTGCTTGAAGGGGGCGACAGTGGTCCCGCAGCAGTTCCCGGCGACAGCCGCTCCAGCCGCCTGCTGGCGCGGATCACCAGCACCAGTCCCGACGAACGCATGCCGCCCGAGGGCCCGCCAGTCACCGCCGCCGAAACCGCGCTGCTCGCAGCATGGATCGATCAGGGCATAACCTGGCCGGAAAAAGTCGCCTCGACTGACGCACCCCGGCACTGGGCCTGGCAACCCCTCAATCCGCAACTGCCCTCAGCCAACCCCCAAACGTCGGCCGAACACAACGAAATCGACCTGTTCGTCCTCGACCGACTGCACAGGGCAGGTCTGTCCCCCGCGCCCCGCGCTTCCCGCGAAACACTCATCCGCCGCGCCTCGCTGGACCTCACCGGACTGCTTCCCACACCAGCCGAGGTGGCTGCCTTCGTTGCCGATCAGTCGCCGGATGCGTGGGAACGGGTGGTGGACAGACTGCTGGCATCGCCGCACTTCGGCGAACGCTGGGGCCGTCACTGGCTCGACCGCGCCCGCTACGCCGATTCCGACGGCTACGAAAAAGATAACGCACGCCCCGATGCCTGGCGCTGGCGCGACTGGGTGATCGACGCCTTCAACAGTGACATGCCGTTTGATCAGTTCACCATCGAGCAGCTTGCGGGCGATCTGCTCCCTGACGCGACTCCCATGCAGCGCCTGGCGACAGCCTTCCACCGCCAAACGCTCACCAACACCGAAGGCGGAACAGACCAGGAAGAATTCCGGGTGGAAGCCTGCTTTGATCGCACCGAAACCACCGGAGCCGTCTGGCTGGGACTTACCGTTGGCTGTGCCCGCTGCCACTCCCATAAGTACGATCCGCTGTCGCAGCGTGAGTACTATCAGATGTTTGCTGTGTTCAACAATGCCGACGAAACCACCGCCGTCGTGCCGCTTCCCGAAGCGGATGTACGTGCCTGGCCGCAGCGACAGGCAGAGCACGCAGCGGAAGGACAGACGCTCGAGGTCCGCCTCGACGAACTTCGCCGCCCGCTCCTGCCACAGTTCGACCTGTGGCTCGCCGAACTGCAGGCTCAAAAGGACAGCAAGCCGTCCGCAGACGTGGCCGCAATGCCCGAAAATGTGCGCACGGCCATAGCCGCCGGTAACAGCCGTTCTCCCGCCCAGACCACACTGCTGCTCGACTTCTGGGGACGCACGCAACCATCACTCAAAGCCCGCTACGCCGACATCGACAAGCATCAAAAATCAGCTCCCCCAAAGCCGGAAATCACCGTCAGAGTGCTCGCGGCACGCACCCAGAATCCGCGCACCACCTGGGTCCTCCGTCGCGGTGAATTCCTCGAACCGCTCAGGGAACTTGCCGTACAGCCCGCTGCCCCCACCATCCTCCCGCCACTCCAGTCCCGCACGCCCGGCCAGCCCCCCGATCGGCTCGACTTCGCCCGCTGGCTGGTGTCCTCCGAAAACCCACTCGTCCCACGCGTCGCCGTCAACCACATCTGGGCGCGGCTGTTCGGGCAGGGACTCGTCAGAACAGTCGGCGACTTCGGAGTCCGTGGAGAACAGCCCAGTCATCCGGAGCTGCTGGACTGGCTGGCCGCGCGTTTCGCCGGTCGCCCGCACCCTCAGCTGCAGCCCGATCCCCCCGCAGGTCACTCCGTGGTCACAAAAACAACTCATCCGCCTGATTCTGACATCCGCCACCTACATGCAGGCCTCGGCACAGCATGCCGACGGCCAGCAGTCAGACCCGCTCAATCGGCTGCTCTGGAGACAGAACCGGCTGCGTGTGGAAGGTGAAATTGTGCGGGACATCAGTCTTCAGGCGGCGGGACTGCTGACAGAGAAAATCGGCGGGCCGTCCGTCTTTCCGCCGCTTCCCGCCGGAGTCGCTGAACTCAGCTATGCAAACAACTTTCGCTGGACCGAATCCACCGGTGCAGACCGCTACCGCCGGGGACTCTACACCTTCTTCAAGCGCACATCACCTCATCCCAGTCTGACCACCTTTGACTGTCCCGATGCCAACACTACGTGCATCGAACGCACACTCTCAAACACTCCCCTGCAGGCCCTTGTGACGCTCAACAACGAAGTCTTCTCCGAATCCGCTCGCGGACTCGCCCGCAGGCTCGTGGCTCTACAGTCCGGCGACAACACCCGGCAACTACAAGAAGGCTTCCGGATCTGCATGTCGCGATTTCCCAGTGACCATGAATTGCAGCAGCTGGTGACGCTGCTGGGTGAATTCGACAGCGAGTACCAGCGGGACGCGGCTGCCGCCGCAAAGCTGGCCCAGGCGGCCGCACCCGACGATTCCTCCACAAATGCTCGCCTGGCAGCCATGACGGCTGTTTGCCGAGTGTTGCTGAACCTCGATGAGTTCATTACTCGGGAATAGCGCCATGCACCTGAATTCACTGCAGCAGCACACCCGGCGAACGTGGCTCACCTCCTCCGGTTCCGGTGCTGGTGCCGCAGCTCTGGCAGCACTTCTCACCGACGATGGCCTGCTGCCCTCCGCAAGGGCCGCTCTGCCAGCAGCCCCAGGCCCGCAATCACCAGCCGACGCTGCCGCCAGCCTTGCCCGTCAGCTGTCCCACTTCGCCCCCAAAGCCAAAAGCTGCATCTTCCTCTTTCAGGCCGGGGCTCCATCCCATCTGGACCTGTTTGACCCCAAGCCCAGACTGAACGAACTCGACGGCCAGCCGCTCCCAAAGGAAATGCTCGAACAGGTCCGCTTCGCCTTCATCCAGAAAGATGCGGCGGTGCTGCTGGGATCACCCAGACGCTGGCGCAAATTCGGTGAATGCGGCATGGACTTCAGCGACTTTCTGCCGCAGTTGTCGCAACACGCCGATGATCTGCTGATGATCCGCTCGATGCATTCTGAGCAGTTCAATCATCACCCGGGACAGCTCCTGCTCAGCTGCGGACGCGCGGCGTTCGGCCTGCCCACCGTGGGCAGCTGGCTCAGCTATGGCCTGGGCAGCGACAGTCGCAATCTTCCCGCCTATGTGGTGCTCACCAGCGGCCGTGGTTCCAGCGGTGGTGCATCGCTCTGGTCCAGCGGTTTTCTGCCGTCGCATCATGCCGGAGTGCTCTTCCGCAATCAGGGCGACCCAGTACTCAATCTGTCCAGCCCCGATGGCATTTCCGCCATCCAGCAGCGACGCTCACTCGATGCGCTCAAGTCCCTCAACTCCGCTCGCTTTGAACAGCTGCAGGACCCCGAGATCAACAGCCGCATTGCCAGCTACGAACTGGCGTTTCGCATGCAGTCCGCCGCTCCGGAACTCATCGATCTCAGCGGCGAATCCAAAGCCACGCTGGACGCTTATGGAGTTGATCGCCCCCAGCATCCGCAGGCCACGGGACGCGGCAATGTGGCCAATGCCCACCTGACCTACGCCCGCAACTGCCTGCTCGCCCGTCGCATGGTGGAACGCGGCGTTCGATTTGTGAACCTGATTTATGAGGCATGGGATCAGCACAGCGATCTCGACAAGGACCTGCTCTACAACTCCTGGGTTGTGGATCAGCCCATCGCGGCACTGCTGGGGGACCTGAAGCAACGCGGACTGCTTGATTCGACGCTGGTGATCTGGGGCGCAGAATTCGGTCGCACACCGCTTGGTGAAAATCGCAAAGGACGCGCCGCCAACACCGGCCGCGACCACCACCCGTTCTCCTTCAGCCTCTGGATGGCCGGTGGCGGAATCCGCGGTGGTCAGGTCTGGGGCGCGTCAGATGAAATCGGCTGGCACACGGCTGATCGCCCCGTGCACATGAACGATCTTCAGGCCACGCTGCTCCACCTGTTCGGACTCAACCATCTGCAACTCACCCACCGCTTCCAGGGCCGCGACTTCAGACTCACCGATGTCGGTGGTCGAGTCATGACGGAATGGCTGGCGTAGGACGGGCCGCTGCTCGGTTCTGTGCCGAAAAGCTGAGCCGCGACTGCCACGGGGGAAGTGAAACCGCCCATAACCCCACCAGCGCAACAACGCCCGCGGGCGATGTCGATCCCCCGGTAACGCCCCCATCGAGCCGCGACCGTAAGGGAGCGGAAAAACGCCCAATTTCCGCAGCATCCAAGTCCAGAGGTGCATGGCACCTTGAACCGGAAAGTGTTCCCTGAATTGGCTTTGCGACGAGTGCGAGTCCGGCCCCATCATGGTCACGGCTTGGGTTTCATCCGCTTTTCGGACTTTGGACTCCGCCACGGCTGACAAGGCCCGCGGGCGATGTCAACCCCCCCGGTAACGCCCCCACCGAGCCGCGACCGTAAGGGAGCGGAAAAACGCCCAATTTTCGCAGCATCCAATTCCAGAGGTGCATGGCACCTTGAACCGGAAAGTGTTCCCTGAATTCGCTTTGCGTCGAGTGCGTGTCCAGCTCCATCACGGTCACGGCTCGGGTTTTATCGGCCGTGCGCTCACGTATATCTCACGGCGCGGTGCTGGGGTTCAAAGTATTCCGGGAGCAGGCTGTCGACCTGCAGGAGCCCTTTGCGGGTGAGCTTGAGTCGCGAGCCTTCGACCTGGATGTACCCGGCGGCCTGTTGATTGCGGAGTGGGCTGGCGAATTCGACCTGGGTTTGGACGTTGTATTTCTGATCCAGTCGCTGCAGGTCGACTTCACCTTCCTTCATCAGCAGCACGAGTTCGCGGATGAGCAGTTGGTGGGGGGTGGGTCGGAGGGCGCGGTTGATGGGGAGCTCACCGCGGCTGACGGTTTCCATGTAGTCTTCGATGCGATCCTTATTCTGATAGTGCACACCATGGAAATGGCCAAAAGAGGACACGCCGGTGGCGATGAGATCGCAGCCGCGCCAGACGTTGTCGCGATAGACGAAGCGATCACGAACAGGATCGCGAACCAGTTCGTTGCCGCTGCTGATGTGGTAGCCGGCTGCGATCAGGCGATCCATGGCTTCACTCACCCAGCGACGTTTGGTGGGCCAGTCTGCAACAGGCGACTGGATCCCCAGCTCGCGCATTTCCTTCGAGTAGACAGTGTTGAACGGCAGCTCCATCTGGTAGATGGTGATGTTGTCCGGGTTCAGCTGCAGGGTTTTGTCGATGTTGGTGTGCCAGTTTTGATCGGTTTCGCCGACCATACCGGCGATGAGGTCGATATTAACCTGCGGGAAGCCGACGCTGCGGATCCATTCCCAGGCCTGAAAGACTTCGGGCGACAGGTGTGCGCGACCGTTTTCTTCAAGGATTGAGTCGTTGAAGCTTTCGACACCGAGTGAGATGCGGGTGACGCCAATGTCCCGGAGGGTTTGAAGTTTTTCCAGGCTGAGCGTGCCGGGTTCGCATTCAAACGTGACTTCTTCGGCATCATCCCAGGTGATGTATTCGGACATGCGGTCGCGAAGTGAACGCAGTTGTCTGGAGCTGAGGTAGCTGGGGGTCCCGCCACCAAAGTAGACGAATTTGAGTTTTCGGCTGCCAATGGCGGGGCGCTGGCTGATGAGTTCCAGTTCCTGCATGAGCGCCCGTACGTAATCCTCGATGGATTTGGCGTTCTGGTTTGTGTAGACGCGAAAATAGCAGAACTTGCAGCGTTTGCGGCAGAAGGGGATGTGGATGTAGAGCCCCAGAGGGGTGTTGGCTGTTGCGGCGGGGTCTGTGTTGAGTGCATCCAGTGCGAGCGGCACGTGATCCGGCAGCCACTGTGAGAACGGCGGATAGTTGGAAATAAAATAGCTGCCCACTTCGGTGGTGGAGGCAGCAGCGGTTTCCGTCGTGGTCATGGGGCGGGGTCCGAAGGAGCGTTTGGCGGGGGGTCGGAGAGCGGGCGGCGGGATTTCAGTGCGGTTGTCCCGGCTGCCGTGTGTTTTACCCATTCAGTGCACAGAGATCACGGCGAAAAAGCTGCGGATTTTCAGATTGTGGCTGCTGACGAGTGCGATTTACGAAAAGCACAGCAGTCGGCCGTTTTGCTGATCTTCACCAACCACAAGACAACCTTCGCCGATGGCGATGCCGGCAGTGATGTCTTTTCCGGCGTTGTACTTCCAGATTTCCTTACCGGTGCTGAGTTCAAGTCCGTAGAGATTTCCGTCTCCGGAACCCACGAAACATCGGCCGTCGATCGCGGCTGCAGAGCATTCGATTTTGGCTCGGGTGGGAAAGGTCCAGGCTGGCTTTCCGGTGGCACGCTCGACCGCGTGCACATGTTTGTCATGGCAGCCGACAACGACCAGCTCTTCCGTGACAACCGCAGACGCGTGGAACGGCATCTTGCGCGGACCTTCATACTTCCACACAAATTCGCCCTTCCGCCAGTCAACGCAGACAATCAGTCCCGTATGAGTGCCAACGTAAAGCAGATCCCCCACAAGAGCCGGTGAGGCGATCAGGAAGGATTCGAGCGGCATATCGCGAAATTCCCTGCCGGATTCCAGATCGATCACGCGGAGATGTTCATCGCAGCCAGCGACAAAGGTGTACTTGTCGGCGATCGCCGGGGAACAGTTGATGCGGTCGTTGGTCTGAAATTTCCAGACCTCCTTCCCGTCACGGGACAGGCAGTAAAGAAAGCTGTCGTGGGAGGCCAGCAGCAGGTGGTCCTTCCAGGGTGCGACGCAGCCAGCGATTTCGGCGTCGGTGGTGAACTTCCAGAGCAGCTTGCCGGTGTCGCGTGCCAGCGCGTGCAGGACTCCGTCTTCGTCGCCGATGTAGACAGCGGAGTCCGTGACCAGGGGAGCGGCTTTGAAGCCGGGGGCAAACTTTTTGGGGTCCGGATCATCGATGGAACGGTAGTTCCAGACTTCTTCGCCGGTTTGACGGTTGAGGCAATGCAGGCGTCCGGCAAGCGCCGGAGCGTAGACGTGATCATCGACGATGGCCGCCGCAGCCACCCAGCCATCGGGCGAGCGAAACTCCCAGCGCAGCTGCGGGTTGGGGGCGAGCGTCCCGCGCGCAACACCCCGCTGATCGGGACCAGAACGGAAGGAGGCCCATGCGGTGTCCGTCGGGAAACCGGCCGCGGGCAACCGCCCGATGAGCCCGGCGGAACAGGCGGCGGCTGTCAGTTGCTGCAGCAGCGTGCGACGCGTGAAGTGACCTGAACCAGTGCGGGATGGTGAAGTCGGGGGGTGGCTGGCCATCGGCGGTTTTCCGAAGCTGAGGATGCGAAATTGACTCTCCGATTATAGCAGGTATCGGCGGGGTTGAGCCAGAAAGTCGGAAAGACGGAAAGCGGGAGAATTCGAGGCTCTCAGCCCGCCACAAACCGCAACGCGTCAGCAACCGCATGCACACTGCCGAATTTTCCTGCCCGCTCTCAGGTTGCCATTTTCCAGTATTCCGGCTAGTGTGGAGCCCCCTTCCAGACTGTGCTCGCAGCCTTCCTGCCTTCCCCGGATTCCCTCCACCATGACTGCCTCAGACACCCTGCTGCTGCCGCAGCCGCCCTCCGGTTCGCTCCGCCGGCTGCATTCATGCCGCCTGTTGCACCAGATCACATACGCCGGGATGATTCTTGCCGCCGGACTGCTCCTCCCGCGGCATCTGCAGGCCGATGACAATTTCGCAAAGGACATTCAGCCGCTGCTGCAGTCCCATTGCCTGAGCTGCCACAGCGCCGACAAGGCGGAATCCGGAGTTCGCCTCGACCAGCTCACAGCTCAGCCGACAGAACGCGAACTTGGCCTGCTGAAAAACGTGCGTCGCCAGATTGCTGCCGGTGCCATGCCCCCGGAAGACCAGCCACCTCTCCCGGACAACGCGCGCGGGCAAATCCAAAGCTGGATCGACAGGGTACTATTGGAGGCTGCCCGGCGTCCTCCCGAGAAAAACGGCTCCATCCGCCGGCTGACTGTCGCTCAGTACCGCAACACACTCCAGGATCTGCTGGGGCTGCGTGAAGACTTCACGGAAGTGCTGCCACCGGACGCACCATCTCGGGACGGCTTCACCAACAATGAACAGGTGCTGTCGCTGGCGCCGCTGCAGATCGAAGCCTGCTTTGACATCGCCCGACAGGCGCTCGATGCCTGCCTCGTGGATGAAGCCACTCCGCCCGTCATCCAGTCCTTTCGCATGGATTTTGGACGCGGCATCAATCAACAGCCCTGTCCGGATTCGCTCATTCTGGGGGCCAACAGTGACCTGTTGCCAAATGCCGACTTTCAGGTGACGGAACTGGCCCCCCACAAACCATTCCCGTTCACTCCGTACCAGATGCAGAGAAAGTTTCGCTTCATCGAAGGCTATGTGGGCAACGACACCATTCGGCAGTGGCGCGATTTTGACAGTATCCATCACGCCGTCTTTGCCTGCATGCGCGGAAATCCTGGTTACCCCAAAGGCAGTGCCTGGCAGTCCATCGCCACGGGGTTACTGCTGCGACCGGCAATCCCCGGTTCAGAAATCTTCGGCGAATCCAGCACCTACGGGCCACGGGCGAATTTCAAGATTTCCCTTCGCGAACTTCCGGATCATGGCGAGTTTCGTGTGACCGTCAGGGCGGCCAGATATGTGGATTGCCAGCTGCTGGACCAGGGCACCGCACCCGCACAAGGCTCCCCGCCGGCTCTTCAGGCAACCAGCATCGAACGCGGCCCCGGGACTGATGGCGCATGGCCATCCGTCAACCTGCCCGCAGGCATCTATCAGCTGGATGTGGTCCGCGGTCCCATAGATGGCAATGACCCCCTGCAACTGCTGCTGCCCGATGGTCGCCACTGCGAAGGCCGACTTGAAAAAGGCTGGACTGCGGCTGATCAGCCAGGTTCCACGCTGGCCGCGGACGAGCAGATTTTTGCTCTGTTCAGGACGCGACTGCCTGCCGGGCCGTGGACACCACAATTGTCCGGTGCCCCCGCCAGCGCCGTCCGTCGCCTGATCCTCACTCCACTCTCTGAAGACAGCCCTGAATCGCGGGAATACGCGGCCTTCGAAAACCGCAGTGCGTGGCTGGGAGTGCACCTGGGACTGCGGCGGGACTGCGGCAGTACTCTGGCTCCCGTTGAACAACCGCAGCCGGTGACCTCCACGGAATTCGCCGATTACGTCTTTCACGGTGCCATCAGCGACTACCCCGCCCCGGAGGTCGAAAAAGACAACGTGAACTACCTCGCCGGTGTCCGCGAAATTGGCGTCCGCAGCGAATACACCGACGGCCGGGACCTCCCACGACTGCTCATTCAGTCCATCACATTCGAGGGCCCGCTGTACGAGGTCTGGCCACCGGAAACCCATCGCCGCATCATCCCCGATTCACCACTCCGCGCGGAGGCCTTCAGCGAACCGCCTGAAGCCGCACTTCAACCACAAAGTTCCTCCAGCCGCTTTGCCCGGGATGTGCTGGAAGCATTTGCGTCGCGAGCGTTCCGTCGACCGGCACTCGCTTCCGAAGTCGACCAGGCACTGTCTGTCTGGCAAGCTTCCCGCCACAGCGGTCTGCCACAACTCGACGCCCTCCGCGAAGCGCTCGCCTTCATCCTTGCCTCTCCACAGTTCCTGTTTCTCATCGAAGACAGTACCGGTCCACAGCCGGAACCCGTGAATGACTGGGAACTGGCTTCAAAACTGGCCTACTTCCTGTGGAATTCGCCCCCCGACCAAACCCTGCTGGAGCTCGCCGCAGCCGGACGTCTCCGCGAACAGTTGCGAGAGCAGACAGAGCGGCTGATTGCCGATCCCAGGTTTCTCCGCGGAGTCTCCACGCTGGCGTCCGAATGGTTCAGTCTCGACCGCCTCGATGTGCTGAATGTCGACGCCCGCCGCTTTCCCCGACTGACTCGCGATACCCGGCGGCAGCTCCGCGAAGAACCGGTGCACTACCTGCAGGAACTCATTCGCCACGACCTGCCCCCCACCGCACTCGTCAACTCCGATTTTCGCATGCTCAACGACGCCACCGCCGCCTATTACGGGCTGGCGCAGCAGCTGGAGTCCGGCTTTGAATTCCGGCGTGTTCCCGTGGCCGGTGTGGATGCCGGCGGAGTGCTCACGCAGGCTGCAATCCTGGCCGGACTTTCCAACGGTCGCGAGTCCAATCCGATTCGTCGTGGCGCGTGGCTGGCGCGACGCATCATTGCTGAACCCCCCGAGGACCCGCCGCCGAATGTGCCGCAGATCAGGGAAGACGACACCAGCCTGACACTGCGTGAAAAGCTGGAACGCCATCGCAACCAGCCAGGTTGTGCGGGCTGTCATGCAGGCATTGATCCGTGGGGCCTGCCGCTGGAACAGTTCGATGCCGGCGGGCGTCTGCGCAGTGACGCGGTCGATGCCAGCTCAACGCTTCCCGACGGTCAAAAGGTCCTGGGTCCCGCCATGCTCCGCAGTTATCTTGCGGAAGACCGCGCGGAGCAGGTGATCTTCAGCATGCTCAAGCACGTGGCCAGCTATGCGGCCGGTCGCACACTCGCGTTCAGCGAACTGGAATGGCTCAAGGGTGAAGCAGCACGGCTCAGGGCCAGACAGGCCGGCAGTCGGGAACTGCTGCACAGCGTTGTCAGCAGCCCGATTTTTCTGGAGAAATAAGGTGCGGGCATCCGCGCTGCACCTGAGTCACATCTGAGCCCTGGAAATCCGCTGCAATTTGCAGCGCCCTCGAAAGCTGATGTGGGACAATCGTCGGCCCGGCGTTATCATCCCGCACACCTCCAACGTTCCTCGATTCGCTCAGAAAAGTCCGCTCCATGGTCCGCGACTTCAATTCAGAAAGCCTGTCTCACGATCCCATTCACGGCTATATCCCGTTTATCTCCCGCCAGGGCCTGCCTGCGGGCGAGGCGTCTGAGCAGGAACTGATTGATCATCCCTGGGTCCAGCGTCTGCGACAAATCCACCAGCTGCAGACAGCATGGTGGGTGTTTCCTTCGGCTGAGCACATGCGGTTCCAGCATGTGCTGGGTGTGATGCATCTGGGGTCAGTGACGGTTCAGGCCTGGTACGAATCGCTGTGCGACGTCTGTCGCAACGTTCCATCCCGCGCCTGCGTCGAAAGTCTCGTTCGCATCGCCGGGCTGCTGCACGATGTGGGCCACGGTCCATTCGGACATTTCTTCGACGATCACTACCTCGAACAGTACGGACTCACTCACGAAGACATCGGCAGCCACATTATTCAGCACGAACTGGGCGATCTGATTCGCCGCATTCGCCGCAACCCCAACGGCCGTCTGCAACCACTCGAAGAACTCGATCCCGTACAGGTTGCCTGGCTCATCCGCCGTCCCACCGGTCAGGCCGACGACGTCGAAGGCCAACCGGACTGGCTCCGAAAACTGCGGTCCCTGTTCAGTGGCATCTACACTGTTGACAACATGGACTTTGTGCTGCGGGATGCCTACATGTCGGGCTACAACACGAAGGCCTTCGACATTTCGCGACTGATTCACTACAGCTTCTTCACGGAAAACGGGCTCACGATCCATGCCCGTGGACTGCCAACGCTGATTAACTTCATCGAAACCCGCGCCAATCTGTTCCGCACGATCTACTTCCACCGCACAGTTCGCGGCATCGACATCGCTCTCGAAGACCACTTCACTCAGACCATGCAGCGGCTCTTCCCCGGCAATCCGCTCCAGCACCTCGCCGCCTATCAGGGGCTCACCGAAACTTCCTTCCTGATTGATGTCTCCCGCTGGGCCTCCAGCACTGACCCCACACTCCGCGAGCTCGGCATGCACTGGAGAGCGATCTTCAATCGCGAAGAGATGTGGCGGATGGCCTGCGAACGTTCCATGCACTTCCACAGCGGACAGGCGGAAAGCACAACAATCTTCTCAGAACCCGATCTTGTCGAACGCCGTGTGCGTGACGCACTGCCCAAACCGCTCCGCGACATCCCGCTGCGGATCGACGTTGCCAGACACTATCACCGCCCCAGCGCCCGCCGTCCAACCGGCAAACAAAACTACTGGTACGACCCCGCCAGCGGACTCTCACACGTGCTCGATGACGACGAGCTCTTCAAAAACCTGCCCACCAGCTTTTTGATTTTTCGCATTTACAGTCGCGATCACAGGTATGACCGTGAACTCAATGCGGCCCTGCAGAAGGTGGCGGGCGGTACCGGCGGTGATACCAAAACCAACATGTAGGTCCGCTCAAAAAGTTCCGTCGCATGCGCCCGCCATTCCTGCTTAGTCTGCTCACTGGTCTCCATGCGGCCTGCCTCGCTGCGGTTCTCGTCAATCCCGGACTCAGCCACTCCCCGCTCCCCAACGGCCCCGGCCTGACGCTCGATGAATCCTTCAACATCGAACAGGGCGTCCGCCTCGCACGGGGATTTGGCGAATACGGTCCCCTGCTGTGGCTTCCGGAAAACGCCAGCGTCGTTTTTCGCGAACCAGATCACCTCCCGGATCACCCACCGCTCGGCCGCTTCATTCTGGGCTGCGCCCATGAATGGCTGGGATGGATCCTGCCGGGTATCGGCGAGGCCGTTTACAACGTGGCCGCCGCACGACTTGGCTCGGCCATTGCTTTCGGTTTGACCGTGCTGCTGCTTACGGAGTTCTGCCGTCGCCGGTTTGGCAATTCCACCGCACTCACTGCTGCACTGCTGGTCACAGGCATGCCGGTGCTCGTCGGCCACGCCCGACTTGCGGCCCTTGAATCCTGCACCAACCTGGCATGGATTGCCGCCACAATTCCGCTGCTGGCATGGTGGACCAAAGCCAAACCACCCACCACTTTTCAAGCCCTGCTCGCCGGCGCCTGCTGGGGACTCCTGCTGCTGACCAAAGTTCAGGGGATCCTCCTCCCGCCCGCTGTGTTCGTATGGAGCATTCTGCTGCATCGCCACAGAGCCCTGCGACCGCTGGCCGCCTGGACACTTGCCGGGCTTACGGTCGCCTTCGTCGGCTGGCCATGGCTCTGGCAGGACCCGCTTGCTCACACAATGCAATATCTCGGACGCACCAGCAACCGCAGCGTGCTCTACTGCTGGTATCTCGGGGCACGCTATGAGGATCGGCTGGTGCCCTGGCACTATCCATGGTTCATGCTGCTGAGCGTGCTGCCTCTCGGCACCGTCGCAGGCCTCGTGCTCAGAGCCTGCAAACGCCGTTCACTGGAACGCCCGGAACTTCTTCTGCTGCTGATTTCCGTCGTCCCACTGGTGGTCTTCTCTCTGCCGGGTGTCCCGGTGTATGACGGAGTCAGGCTGTTTCTTCCCAGCCTTCTCGGAGTTGCCGTGCTGGCAGCACGCGGCTGGGTGGAGCTGATGAACAGGTACACCCACTGGCTCTGCAGAACCTCAATCCTCGCACTGCTGCTTGTCGGGCCGCTGCCGTGGATTCTGCAGCCTTATGCCATCAGCCAGTACGGTATCCTGTGTGGCGGCAATCGCGGCGCTGCTGCAATTGGGCTGGAAGCCTGCTACTGGAACGATTCGCTGAACGGCGACTTCTGGGAACAGGTGCCTGAAGGCTCCGTCGTGCACGTCGCTCCGGTCAGCCACCCGTTTCAGCTCAGCGCTCTGCAGCTGCTGGTGCCGATCATCAGTGAGCGGCGTATTCGGCTGGAGCCTTATCTGTATGCGGAGTCAGGCGGGCCACCTCCAGAGCGTCTGCTGCTGCTGCATCGCCTTGCGGACCTCAGACCGGAATTGCGACAAACAACGCCTGAATGGGTCGAAGAGGTCCGCGTGGAGTTGTCGGGGGTGCCACTGGCAAGACTGCTGCGGCGACGTGAGAACTGAAAACCCGCAAGCACACTGAACAGAACAACAGGTGCATGACAACAGCCTCTCTGCAGCTGCTCTGTGCGGCACCCGCACACCACAATTCTCTGCTCAGATTTGGTATCGAAAAAACAATTGGTGAGTCGCAAATCTGGAAGCATTTGGAAGAGGCATTTCCAGCTTCCGTTACCATTTCTCACCATGCTGAAAAAGTTGCCGGAAATCGTGTTTTCTTTCCAAAATCGAGTGTTAGTCTGGGGGGCAAAACCCGTTAGTTGTTGTCTAGAGGTCCTCAGCTGAACGCACTGTTTCAACCCTGCAGTTCGCACGCAGAAAGGGCGTCTGAATGATCGCCCCCGGATGTTGTGTGCATCTGCGTCGTAAGGGATAGCTGGGGAATCTGTTTGCTCATAAAAAATCGGCACAAGGACAGAGAAACCGTGGCAAAGCTCCGGCCTCTCGGATCTGGTGGTCAGCAAAACGACGGCGACGCTCGACGTCTCAGCCTGACGCGCCGACAGAGGGAAATCTACGACTACCTGCAGGACAGAATACTCAACCACGGCCTCGGGCCAACGGTCAGAGAGATCGGTCTGCACTTCGACATCCGCTCCCCGAATGGAGTGATGTGCCATCTGCGCGCGCTTGAACGCAAGGGCCTGATCACGCGCGGCCAGAATATGTCTCGCTCGATCCAGCTGGCCAATGGCAACCAGCAGCGGCTCACCGTCCGGTACATCGGAACTGCCGCCTCCAGCGGCCCCATTCAGCCCGCAGTCAGTTCAGACGACACAGTCAGCTTTCACGACATCTTTCAGGGTCGATCGGTCGGCTGCGTCAAAATTGACGGCAACCACTTCAATGTGATCAACATCGCAGACGGCGACCATCTGCTCATCGACTCCGAACATCCTCTTGATCACGGGCATCATGTGGCTGCCCTCGATGATCGCCATTCGCTCATCATCTGCGTTGTCAAAGAGGGCGCCGGTCAACTGGTACCACTTATGCCCGGCAGCTACGCCCCCACCACAAGGCAGGTCCTCGGAGTCATCGTCGCGGTCATCCGCGGAATGCCTCGGGGAGAACCGTTCAGCCGCGACGATGCGTGACCACCACCCAGCCGTCCAACGCTGGTCGGCAGTGTCTGTGGCGTCAGATCCTACAACCGGCAAATCCGGCACCAGGCGTCCAGTTTCCGGTGGCAACCCCGACGAATTCCGTGGACAAGGGCCCGAATCATCAGATCATTGTATGATATGAACGATTCCCACCCTACAAATCCACACGATCATTTTGTTCGTCGCACGTTTGATGTGGTCGATCACACCCGCTCACTGCTCAAAACGTACCTCCCAGCTTCAATCCTCAACAATCTCAGCCTCGAATCGCTCGAACCGTGCAGGGAAACGTTCCTTGGTTCCAACGAACACGAAAAACGACTCGACCTGTTATATACGGCTCGTTTTCACGACGGCACCCAGGTGCTGGTCTACCTGCTGCTGGAACACAAAAGCTACATTGACCGCTACATAGCCCTGCAGCTGCTGGGCTATGTCCTGAAGATTCAGGAATGGCGCAAACGCAACGGTCAGCCACCCTGTGTGGTAATCCCAATTGTCATCTATCATGGCGACGAACCTTGGGACGAACCCACATCGCTCCGCGACAAAATCGCCGCCAGCGAACATTTGACCGCATTCGTTCCAGACATGCAGGTGATTCTGGCGGACCTCAGTCGGCTGTCTGCTCAATCGCTTCCGGACATTCCGGAACTGGAAGCTCGCATTCGCACCCTGCAGCTCGTACGTCGGTCCGAGCCACCGTTTGAGTCCGTCGTGGCCATTTTCAGTCTTCTGCGTGCCTCCCCGAAAAACCATTCACAAAAGGACACCCTGGATGATATCATCCTCTACATGTGCAGAGTCTTCGGTGCCCAAAAACTGAAATGGTTTGAACAGGCGATCAGAGCCGGACTGCAGATCGAACCGGAGTCACAAATGCCCACCATCTACGAAGCGCTGATTGAACGAGGAGTCGAAAAGGGAATCGAACAGGGGATCGAACAGGGGATTCGAAAGGGCGTCGTCATCGGGGCCATACGCACCCTGCAGAAAGTCCTTCGACAGCCGATTGCCTCCCAGGAAGAACTCCTGCTGTTGTCTCTTGAAGAACTGCAGCTGCGTGCTCAGCAGTTGCAGGCGCTGGTCGACGAACACCCGGCTTAATCGCATTCCCGCTGAATTTCCAGAACAACCCGGGATGAATCAGGAATTCGCAAAACGTCGACGTCACCAGGCCCCCCAGAATGACGGTCGCAACCGGATACAGGATTTCACGACCCGGAGCCTGCCCCCCCAGAACAAGTGGAATCAGGCCAATCCCCGCCGTAATCGCCGTCATCAGGACCGGTGCCAGCCGCTCAAGGCTGCCGCGCAGGATCATGGCCGGCGTAAATTGCTCACCTTCGTGCTCCAGCAGATGAACGTAATGCGTCACCAGCAGAATGCCGTTGCGAACCGCGATTCCTCCCAGCGAAATAAAGCCCACAAGACTGGCGACAGTCAGATCCTGTCGAGTGATCAACAGCGCCGCAACCCCACCAATAAAGGCCGTCGGCAGAGCATTCAGAATCTGCAGGACAATTCGCACCGAGGGAAACAGGAGCAGCAGCACCACGAACATTCCCGCCACGGAAACACCAGCCAGCATGAGTATCATCGCGGAAGCCCGCTCCTGACTTTCAAACTGTCCGCCATATTCCACGAAATAACCTTGCGGCAACGTCACATCCTTCTGGATCCGCTGCCGAATCTCTGCCACGGCACTCGCCAGATCCCGGTTTCTGGTGTTGCAGCGAATCACAATCCGCCTCCGCGCGTTTTCTCGATTGACCGCGTTGGGCCCCAGGCCCTCCTCAATGTCCGCGATTTCCCGTAACTCCACCTGCCCGCGTCCTCCAGGAAGATCAATTCGCAGCCGGCCCAGGTTGGCATAGTCCGTCCTTGACGCTTCTTCCAGCCGCACCAACAACTCAAAACGACGCTGACCCTCCAGAATCTCAGACACCACTTCCCCCTGCAGCGCCGTCTGCAGAATCCGCGCTGCCTGAGCACGCGTGAGTCCGTAGAACGCAAGGTCGTCGCCACGCAGTCGAATCTGCAGCTCTGGCGTCTGCCGCATCGGCTCCACCACCGGCGGTGTCAGTCCCGGGATGTCCTGAATGGCTGCTCGTGTCTGCTCCGATAACCGCTGCAGCTCGTCCAGATCATCACCGTAAATCCGAATCGCAATCTGCGCGTAGACTCCGGAAACCATGTGGCTGATCATGTGCGCCAGTGGCTGCTCCACTTCAATATCCACTCCTCGAACCTCTTCCCGCAGCTGCCCCAGGAGGCTGTCGAGTGTTTCTTCGCGACTGCGTCGCGACGCAGGGTTCATGCTCAGCACATACTCACTGCTGCTCACAGGCATTGCGTGTTCATCCAGCTGAGCGCGACCGGTGCGACGCACAAAATGCAGAATCTCGCCGTCGGGCCTCTCAGCTGTACGCTGCAGACTTCGCAGCCGAGCATCGATCGCTGCAGCTACACGGTTCGACGCCTCCAGCGACGAACCCGGAGGCAGATTGAGATTGATCTGCACGCTGCCTTCATCGAAATGCGGCAGAAAATTGCGGCCCAGACGCGAAAACTGCCAGCCTGCCACCGCCACCGCCAGCCACGTCACCAGCAATAACAGCCGCGGGAAGGCCAGACTGCAGCGGATCAGTGGCGTAGCGAGGCGTTTAAGCATTCGCAGAACACGCCCATCCACTTCCGCATGCGCTCCCTGTGACTGCGGCAACAGATAATAGGACAACACCGGTGTCACCGTCAGAGATACCACCAGCGAGGCCAGTATCGAAAGAATATAGGCCGCTCCCAGAGGTGCAAACAGCCGCCCCTCCACTCCCGACAACGCAAACAGCGGCAGAAACACCAGAATCACCACGATCGTGCCAAACACAATCGCACTCCGAATCTCCAGACTCGCCTCATACACCACCTGCAATGCCGGACGCGGTTGCAGCAGCTGATTGTTCTCACGCAGCCGCCGAAAAATGTTCTCCACGTCCACGATCGCATCGTCCACCAGCTCGCCCATCGCCACCGCAAGTCCCCCCAACGTCATCACGTTGATCGACAGCGGTGTTCCCGTGAGCCAGCCAATCAGACGAAAGCTGAATGTCGTCATCACCAGCGACAGCGGAATCGCCGTCAGCGTGATAAACGTCGTGCGGAAATTCAGCAGAAACACAAACAACACCACAACCACCAGCACCGCACCAATCACCAGCGCTTCCGCCACATTGAAGATGCCCCGGTCAATAAAGCCCTTCAGCCGGAAAAGTTCAGAATTGATCAACTGGTCAGGCGGCAGCGTCGCTTCGACTTCAGCAAGTGCCGCAGTGACTGCATCCGTCAGACGCCTTGTGTCCGTATGCGGCTGGCGAACAATCGTGAACACCACTCCCGGCAACCCATTAATCGCCCCGTCACCACGGCGAAACTGACTGCCCTCGGTCACGCGAGCCACCTGCTTCAGCAGCACCGCCCGCGTGTCATGCACATGCACCGGGATGCTCTCCAACTCCCGCAGAATCGTCGCCGCGTCCGGACCAGGTCGCCCAAGAATGCGAATCGGACGCTCAAGCTCCCCGGAAACCGCAAACCCGCCGCTGGCATTCAGATTGCTCTCCCGCAACGCCTGCTCCACCTCCTGCAGTGTCACGTCATATTCCAGCAGCGCAGCCGGATCCACCAGCACCTGATACTGCCGCTGCTCGCCACCCTGCATAAACACCTCCGCCACCCCCGCCGTCTTCCGCAGACGCGGCTGGATCACCCAGTCCGCCGTCGTTCGCAGCGCCTGCTGCTGCTGTTCCGGTGTTCCGAATTCCACCGAATATTCACGGGCGCCAATCACGATGCGGGCGCGGCGAACGGGCTCTTTGGAAGCGGCACCGGTGAGCGAATCGTCTGCGACTGCGTCCCACGTGACACTGTCCACCCGCTGCTCTTCCCACTGATCCAGCCGCCGACGGTCGCCCGGCTTCCAGACAACCAGTTCCGCCACCGCACCGTCACGTAACAGCCGTTCCGCCATCAACGCTGTCCCCGGAATCACAGCCAGCTGCCCGCCCCGCGGACCTGCCTGACGATAGATGCCAGCAATCACAAACTGGCCCATGATGGATGCCGGCGGCGTCATCTGCGGATTCACACCCTCCGGAAGCAGATCCCGGACCACCGAGAGTCGCTCCTGCACCGTCTGCCGTGCTGCCCTGATCTCCGTGTTCCAGTCAAACTCGATGTAGATCACATTCAGTCCCGACGTGGTCTGACTGCGGACCGCCTGCACACCCGCCGCCCCCAGCACTGCTGTTTCGATGGGTTGCGTGACCAGGGTTTCCACTTCGGCGGCAGCAAGTCCCGGACATTCCGTAATCAGGATTACGCGCGGGCGGTCAAGGTCCGGGAAGACATCAATGGGCAGCTGCGTGGCCAGCCACGAGCCATAAATCAGCAGCACCACGCTTACCGTGATCACCATCAGGCGGTACTGCAGCGCGAATCGAATCACAGCATTCAGCATGGCCCGTCTCCTCAGTGATCGCCGTGAATGCTGCCGTCGGCGTGCACGTGAAAGCCCGGCTCTTCACCCGCGGCCGTCTGTGCCCGCAGCACGCGATTGAGAGCCGCAGCGGAATTCTGTGCGAGCAGCATGTCCGGCTCGAGGCTGCCGTCTTTCGCGATCACCACAAACCGACGATCCTGATGCAGCACCTGTACCGGGCGGCGGTCGAACAGCTCACCGCTCTGCCGGAACACATACGCCTCCGCCCCCTCGCGCACAACCGCAGCCGCCGGCAGCACAAACACGTCGCGATATTCCTCCACCGGAACGTGCAGACGCGTCCTCTGGCCCGGACGAAATCGCCACGCCACAAAATCCTCGCCGTCCCGACTGAATCGATGCGACTGATTCTGCAACGGAATGAAGAAGTCAAAAGTCCGACTTTGAGGATCAATGGAATTGGCCAGGTGCCGGATTGAAAAGGACTGTTCCGGAGCTCCCTCGCGCCAGTGACTCAGGTCGTCTTCAGCGAACTCCACGTCAATCGGTCGACGCTCCTGCGCCGCCTGCTCCAGAAACGGCGCCTCCTGCTTGAATGCTCGACCCACAATGAACAGAGCTTCGTGGTTTGAAAGCTTCGCAAGGAGTTGTCCGGCCTGCACCTGCTGCCCCAGCTCCACGGACAGTTCCTGCAGTTCCCAGGGAACCGGAGACCCGCTGGAGTCTTCCACGTTCGCCGCTGCCGAATCGGATACACTCGCCACCTGCGACGGGGCCGTCACTTCAATCGTCGATACAAACGTTCCTTCCGCCGCCTGCTCGATCTGTTCCGGTGTCAGGCCACGGGTGAGCAGATCCTGGCGACAGGCTGCAATCAGCGCCTGCTGGCGACGCAGCTGATTCTTCAGATCCAGCACCCGCACTTCAGCGATCGCACCGTCTTTGGCGATCGCCGCCAATCGCTCTATCTGCTCCTGCACGAGGTCCGTTTCACGCGCTGCACGGAAGAGTTCGGCCTGAGTATTCTGCAGGTACTCGCTGAACAGTTGCAGGGTGAACAGTCGCTGTCCGGGTTGTACGGAATCACCGGGGAAGCGATGAATCGCCGACACCACACCCACAGCCGGCGACGTCACGCCACGATCCGAAATTCCCGGGCGGTCTCGAATTTCACCGGGGATCTGTACGGTTCGCCAGTAATTCTGGAGCTTTGCCGGAAGCGAAACCAGATTCAGATTCCGCTGCGCCTGGGGGCTTAGCCGGAGCACTTCCAGCGCGGCAGCGGCAGCGGCAGCAGCGCTGCGACGTCGAGTGGTGGACTTTCTGGCTCCGGATTTTGCGGCGGCCGCTTTCGTGTCAGACGTGATCGGAATTCCACCAGCCCAACCCCGCAGGCGATCCCGGTACGACCACATTGCTGTGGCCGTTGCCGAAAGCAATACAGCAAAAACCAGCCATTTCCGTCTGTGACCCGCCATGACACCCATTTTCGCCTCTCCGCCAACCAGGCCCCGCTGCCGCTTCCAGAGCAAAAATCGCACGTCAGCCGGACGAGTCGCGGCCGGCGTTTCGATTTCAGAACTGGTAAACGGGAGTGAACACAAACCTGGCTGTCGGGCGGCATCATAAACCATGGCCCGCACGGGAACGCGTCCCTGAATTTTTATTCACCGGTTTCCCGAAAGCCGTGAAGGCTCACGCTCCTGCAGCTCAACCAGTGAACGCCCGTCATACATGCGGACGATCGCCTCGCCAAACAGCGGCGCTGCGTTGATCACCTGTACCGATCGCGCGACAAAGGCCGGCGACAGACGAAACGGGGGGATCGTATTCGTGATCACCAGGCGATTCAGACCAGCGCCTTCAAGGACCGCTTCGGCATCGGCTGCAAACACACCGTGCACCACCGTCGCCCAAACCTGCAGTGCGCCATGGCGGCGACAGGACTCCGCAGCCCGCGCCAGCGTCGTGCCGCGACTGATGAGGTCATCCACCAGAATCACCGTGCGGCCCTCCACATCACCCACAACCCGCTCCCCACTCACCACCCCGGCACTCCGCCGCTTCTCCACAAAAGCACTGGTAATCACCTGCCGAGACTGCCGCGCCAGCAGCTCACGGAAGGCCATCGCCCGACGCACGCCCCCTAAGTCAGGACTCACCACCGCCACATCCATGTCCTGTGCGAGTGCCGAAACTGGCTCCATCAACAGTGAGAGCGCCTCCAGATGCTCAGTCGGAATCCGAAAGGCATTCTGATAAGCCGAAACATTATGCACGTCCATGGTGAGCACATCCGTGGCGCCCGCCGACTCCAGCAGCTCGGCCACATACCGCGTGGTCACTGGATCCCGAGGCTTCGAACGCTGATCCTTCCTCGCAAAACACAAATACGGCATCACGGCCGTCACCCGCGCCGCGCCCGCATCCCGCACTGCACCCAGAAAAAACAGCAGCCGGCAGAGCTTGTCGCAGACGCTCTGATGAGCCTCACCGTAAAGCGACTGAATCACAAATACGTGACGATTTCGCACGCTGCACAGCGGGCGCACCTTGAACTCACCATCCTCAAACGGACGTTCTTCATGCGGCAGCAATTCCGTATGCGCAGCCGCCGCAGCGGCCTCGCCAAAGCCACGGCTGGTATTCAGAGCAAAGATCGCCGGTCCCGCATTCGCCATCGTCCCGCCCCCCCCCAACACAGGTCCCCAGCTGCCACCTCTCCCCGTGCGCCAACCCCGCAAATCGTGTACGCGGAAAAATGCAGATTTGTTCCCGGAGCAATCGAACCTGGGGCGACACCGCAGCCAATTCGAGCCGCGACCGTCGGGGAGCCGGACGTCCCCTCACCAAAGCCCCTCCGAGCCGCGACCGTGAGGGAGTCGGGCATCCCCTCACCTCTGCCGTTCACATCTCTGGTTTGTACAAGCGACTTCCAGCCCGTCGCCACGTGCACACAACGGACTGGAATCGCATGCCACCGAACGGCTAAAGTCCAGCCATGTCAGGACGCTGTACGCCATCACGTGCCACAAGTTGTTTCCCTGAAAACCGGTCCGCAGCATAAGGACAACCAAATGCCAGTTTCGCAGGAACAAATTCGCAGCTACCTGACCTCTCTGGGAGATGTCTTTCTGCAAGTCGCAAATCCCGGTGATGGCAGTCCCGAGATTGCCTGGGGCGATACATTCGCCTACTGCCGCAGACGCGATGGCTCAATTCCCAAAATGCCCTTCGTGACAATCGTCACCAAAGACTACAACGGATTCGACGAAGAGTCACAGCTGAACCGCGGGGGTCTGTTCCGCCTGAATGTTGAGCTCGGACGTCAGCGATTTGAAGAGACTTTTGGATTCAGCCCGGACCTGTGCGACGGCAATCGGGCCCGATTTGATTTCACAGCGATCAACACATTCTTCCCGCACCCAGTCTACGGCAAAAGCAGCTGGGCCTGCATCATTAACCCGGACGAGGATTCGCTGGCTCTGGTCGAGTCCCACCTGACAGCAGCGTTCGGACTGGCTTACAGCCGCATTGCGATCGAGCCCTCGAACAGCTGACCTCGAATCCGCTCCCCAATTTCACCGATATTCCCTTGCCGAATGACTCCTGACACGGGACACTAACGGAGACGGCAAATGCTCTGCACCACCCGCAGTCTGCCGCATCCCATTGGTGTCGTCTGAAAAGGAGGGCATTCCATGCAAACTGCCGGAATTTCACGGTTGTCCGTTTCTGCCCTGCTGGCTGCACTCGTCGCCT
>JBEIEK010000016.1:0-35431 GCA_040382995.1 Planctomycetaceae bacterium | reverse complement strand
TGCCACTTCTCACTTCTCACTTCCCACTTCTCACTTCCCCAATTGCTTTCCCAAACGCGTCTGCAGCACTCTTTGCCCGCGGACTGCCGTCCGGCGGCTCAGCTGATCCCTTCTCATTCACCTCTATCCCCCATCTCTCACCCCCATGACCGAACTCAATTCCCTTCCTGGCATTCGCCTGTTTGACCTGACCGGTCAGGTGGCGATCATCACCGGCGGTTCGCGTGGCCTGGGCCCCGTGATGGCGGCGGCTCTGGCTTCTGCAGGCGCCACCACGTTCCTCGCCAGCCGCACCACTTCCCAGGCGCAGACCGTCGCCGAACAGATTACGGCTGCCTGGGGGCGTCCCAGCTTTCCAGTGGCCTGCGATGTCACCAGTGAAGACAGCGTGGCAGCCTGCACCCGCGAAGTGCTGGACCGCACCGGCCGCATTGATATTCTCATCAACAGTGCCGGCATCAACATCCGCGGTCCCATCGCCGAACTCTCCCTGCAGCAGTTCCAGGAAGTTCAGCGCACCAACGTCGACGGCACATGGCTCATGTGCCGCGCCGTCGTGCCCCACATGGTGCAGGCGGGATATGGTCGCATCTGCAACATCGCCAGTGCGCTCGGAGTTGTGGGGCTCGCCAACCGCACGCCCTACACCGCCAGCAAGGGAGCTGTGGTCCAGATGACCCGGGCTCTGGGGCTGGAACTGGCAAAGACCGGAGTCACCTGCAATGCCATCTGTCCCGGCCCGTTTCTGACTCCGATGAACATCCCCATCGCCGACTCAGAAGAGGCAAAGCTGCACATCATCGGAGCCACCGCGATGAATCGCTGGGGACAGATGCCTGAAATTCAGGGGGCAACACTGCTTGTCTGCAGTCCTGCCGCCAGCTATATGACCGGCAGTCTGGTGACCGTCGACGGTGGCTGGACCGCACGTTAGGTGTCCACAGGGTTCACAAGGATGAACTGTATGTTTCGCGTCTTCTGCCTGGCCTTCTGTCTTCACTGCTGTCCGCTGCTCACAGCAACCGCTCAGGACAACCCCGGCAACACCATTCAGCCCTCCAGCACCGTCCAGCCCCCCAACATCGTGCTGGTGATCACGGACGATCAGGGCTATCCCGTGATTGGCCGACACGGGCATCCGTGGATCCGAACGCCACACCTGGATGCGCTTCACGACAGCAGCACCCGCTTCACCCGCTTCCTTGTGTCGCCCACCTGCAGCCCCACGCGATCCGCTCTGATGACCGGCAGACACTCCATGCGCAACGGCATCACCCACACCATCCTCGAACGCGAACGACTCACACTCGACGCCGTCACCCTCCCACAGGTGCTCAAATCCGTCGGCTACACCACCGGCATTTTCGGCAAATGGCATCTGGGCGACGAAGAAGACCGCCAGCCGCACCAGCGTGGATTCGACGAAGTGTTCATTCATGGTGCCGGTGGCATCGGCCAGGCCTACAACTGCAGCTGCGCCGACGTCCCGGATAACTCGTACTTCAACCCCATCATCCGCCATAACACGGTGTTTCGGAAAACCCAGGGGTTCTGCACCGATGTGTTCTTCACCGCAGCACTCGACTGGATCCACACCTCAGCCGCCAGCGATCGTCCCTTCTTCGCCTACATCGCTCCAAACGCACCCCACGGCCCCTGGCTCGCACCGCCGGAATGGAAAAAGCGGTTTCTCGAAGCAGGTTTCACCGAGGATCAGGCGGGCTTCTATGGCATGATCGAGAACATCGATGCGAATATGGGCCGGCTCATGACTGTCCTCGCCGACCACAAGCTTCTGGAAAAAACCGTTGTGATCTTCATGTCAGACAATGGGATGACGGGGGGCGGGTCCGGCAGACCGGGTCTGGTTCTGGGCCGCGATCCAGCCGGACGTGCGATGCCCTTCTACAACGCCGGCATGAAAGGGCTCAAAGGGTCCCCTGAAGAAGGCGGCCTGCGAGTTCCCTTTTTCGTGCGGGCTGATGGTCGCTGGCCTGCCGGACGCGAGATTGACCGGATTGCCGGGGACATCGATATCGCTCCCACCCTCGCTGCACTCGCCGGCACAGCCATGCCCCCCGCCCAGTCCGAAGGCCGCAGCCTCCTGCCACTGCTCAACAACCCGGCCGCAGCGTGGGAAGACCGCTATCTGATGACTCATGTGGGCCGCTGGGAAACCGGCGCCGAGCCGAATGATTTCCAGTGGAAGAATTTCAGTGTGCGAAACCAGCGCTTTCGGCTGGTGAACGACACACAACTCTACGACATGCAGGCTGATCCCGGGCAAACGAAGAACGTGATCGCCGACTTCCCGCAGGAAGCTGCTGCAATGCATGCTGCGTGGGACGCCTGGTGGAAGCAGACTCGCCCGCTGATGGTCAACGAAACAGCACCGCTCTCACCAACTCGACCCTGGCACGAACTCTTTCGTGCCCAGCAGGCCGCGGGTGGCATCGGTGAATGGAAACCCCGCAGTTCCAGCCTGCCCTCGATTCAGGTGCCAAAGGCAGCCCCATGACGGCCGATTACCTTGCAGCCGACGCGCCGCTCCGCGACTGGGACAACAACTGCCTCTGGCACCCCTTCACTCCCATGTCAGCCTGGGTGCACGAAGAGGCGCCGATCATCACGCGGTCCGAGGGCTTTGACCTGATCGACATCAGTGGACGACGCTACCTCGACGGCATCTCATCACTCTGGTGCAACGTCCACGGGCACTGCGTCCCGGAAATCGACCAGGCCGTTCGCGCCCAGCTGGACCGCGTGGCCCATTCCACCCTGCTGGGGCTCGCCAGCGAACCATCCATCCGCCTCGCCAAAGCCCTCGTCGACCGCGCCCCTGCCGGGCTCAGCCGCGTGTTCTATTCCGACAGTGGAGCGACCACCGTCGAAGTCGCGCTGAAGATGGCCTACCAGTACCACAGGCAGAAGCCGGAGGGCCCGGAAGACCGGGATCTGTTCCTCTGCGTCGGCAACGCCTATCACGGAGACACGCTGGGCACGGTCAGTGTGGGTGGCATCGATCTGTTCCACCGCTGTTACCGGCACCTGCTCTTTCAGACCATCACTGTCCCCTCCCCCGGATCGCTCAGATTCCCCCCGGGCAGGACCCGGGAAGACTGGCACCGGCAGTGTTTCGACGAAGCCGCCACGGCCATCGCAAAGCATCATCAGCGTCTGGCCGCAGTGGTGCTGGAACCGATCGTGCAGGGAGCCGCGGGAATTCTGGTGCATCCGCCTGGCTACCTGCAGCACCTCCGACAGCTCTGCAACCACTGGAACGTACTGCTCATCGCCGACGAAGTCGCTGTGGGATTTGGTCGCACGGGAACCTTGTTCGCCTGCGAACACGAACAGGTTTCGCCCGACTTTCTGTGCCTTGCCAAGGGGATTTCCGGGGGTTACCTGCCGCTGGGAGCCACGCTCACGACGGAACGAATCTTCCGGGCGTTTCTGGGGGATCCATCCGCAGGCCGCACGTTCTTCCATGGCCACACCTACACCGGCAACGCGCTGGCCTGTGCCGCCGGACTGGCCTCGCTGCAGCTCTTTGAAGAACGCCGGCTGCTGAGCAATGTTGCGGATTGTGCGGACATCGTGCGACGCCGCCTGGAACCGCTCAAATCACACCCCCACGTCGCGGAAATCCGCCAGCGGGGTTTGATGATTGGCATCGAGCTGGTGCGGGACCGGGACGGGCTGGAGAGCTACCCGGCAACTTTGAGAATGGGCCATCAGGTCACGCTGGCCGCCCGTCGCCGCGGAGTGATCCTCAGGCCACTGGGGGACGTGGTCGTGCTCATGCCAGCCCCCGGAATGCCCCCCAGCCTTGTGGAGCGGCTGTGTGACGTGGCGGTGGAAAGCATCGAGGAAGTGGTGAGCCGGGCGGAGCTGACGGCAACAGAAAACTCCCACTGACCCGCCCCAACCGAGCCGCGACCGTCAGGGAGTGGTAAAACAACCCAAAAACCTCACCACGTACGTCCGCAGGTGCATGGCACTTCAACGGCGAAAGTGTTGATCCGCAAGGCTTTGCGGCGAGCAGGTGTCTCCGCCTCCCTGACGGTCGGGGCTCGGTTGTGCACGATAAGGGCCCGGCCACTGCGATCCCTAATCAGCCCTTGCAGCGTCCCTCAACCGCGGCAGACGAAAAAGCACCACTCTGCCAGGGCCACCTGCAGCATTTTGCTGCAGCAAAATTCACCGCTTCCTGGTCAATCTGGCCGTGACGTACCAAAAATTCCCGATACACTGCGAAGTCAGCCCGTTTTTCCCGAGCGTCACAGTTGAAGTTTCACTGAAAATCCATTGTGTGGACGGATTTTCCGGGGAATGGCAGACTTTGGCAGGGCAGAATAGGCGTTGATGGCTGTGTCGTCCGATACGGACGGCACGGCATTTGCCGGACATGGAACTCACCAAAGCGGCTCGGCCAGCCGCTCGTTTCCGGACCCTGCACGGCAACACAATCCACCGACAGACACTCCCGGAGCGTTCTGGAGAATTCGGCATGCCAACGTTTGCGTATGAAGCGATGGACAAATCGGGGCTCGAGGTAAAAGACACCATCGAGGCAGCCTCCGAGGCCGAAGCGCAGACGTTAATCCGTGAAAAGGGCTTCTACGTCACACGGATTCGTGAAAAAGAGAAGAAAAAGAAGGAAGCGAAGAAGGGCGGCGGGGCCAAGGCGGCTGCCGGCAAAAAGCCGGGCAAGACCTTCACGATCGGCGGCGTCAAACCCAAGCTGCTGTGTACGTTCACCCGCCAGCTGTCAACGCTTCAGGACGCCGGCCTGCCGGTGCTTCGCAGCCTCCGAATTCTGGAAGGTCAAAATCGCCCCGGAGCGCTCAAAAACGCCCTCATGGATGTGATTGAAGACATCGAAGGCGGTAATACGCTGTCCGAGGCGATGGCGAAGCAGCCCAAGGCGTTCGACAACCTGTACGTGAACATGGTGAAGGCCGGGGAAGCGGGCGGTGCTTTGGAAATCATTCTGCAGCGTCTGGCCGAATTCAAGGAAAAAGCCCAGTCGCTCAAACGCAAAATCGTGGGTGCCATGATTTACCCGGCGGCGGTGATTACCGTGGCCATGGCGATCGTGTCGTTCATCATGATTTTCATCATCCCGAAGTTCAAGGAAATCTTTATTGGGTTCGGTGTGGAGCTGCCTGGGCCCACCGTGTTTCTCATCAGCATTTCCGACTGGATGATGTCCTACTGGTACATGATGTTCATCGCGCCGCTGGGGTTCTGGATCTTCGTCAAGATTGTGAAAAAGAACAAAACGGGTGCGTACGTCATGGACTGGCTCTCATTGCGCATACCGCTCGTCGGGAAAATCCTGCATATCGGCACCATTGCGCGCGTCACTCGAACTCTTGGCACGCTGATTGCATCAGGTGTTCCCATTCTTGAAGCGCTGCTCATCGCTCGCGACACCGCCGGCAACGCGGTGTTCGTGCGTGCCTTCGATAACATCTACGCGGCGATCCGCGAAGGGGAAACCATCGCTGTTCCCTTAAAGGAATCCCGCATCGTCGATGACCTCGTGGTCAACATGGTGGACGTGGGCGAAGAAACCGGTGCTCTGGATGACATGCTCTACAAGGTCGCCGACGTCTACGACGAAGAGGTCGAAGTCCGCGTGGAAAGTCTTGTATCGCTGCTGGAACCCATCATGGTCGTGGTGCTGGGTCTGATCGTCGGTTTTATCGTGATTGCCCTCTTTATGCCCCTGATCAAGCTGCTCAATGACCTGTCTTGAAGTTTTCAGTGTTCAGTTTTCAGTGTTCAGTTTTCAGTTGTTTGGCCTCCACGTTTCTCTTCAAAGCCTTCAAGGGTTCTCCCATGCAACGCCTGCCAGGGAATCACAGCATCGCTCACCGTTCCGGCTTTTCGCTCGTTGAGCTGCTCATTGTGATTGTCATCCTTGGTATCCTCGCTGCGTTGATCCTGCCGGCCATCGTGGGTGCTCGCAGAAGTGCGCAGGTGGCCGAAGTAGCCAATGAAATTCGGCAGCTGGAAACAGCGGTGACAAAGTTCAATTCGACGTTTAATGTGGATCCGCCCAGCAGCCTGTACATTCCAGATTTGTCGTCCAACCAAAGCTGGTCCGCCGTCGATCGGGCCAAAGTCCGGGGCCTCTGGCCGCAGTTCAACTTCACCAACAACGGCGGCGCACCCGCCCATTACCACGGCAAGCATCTCAACGGTGCTGAATGTCTTGTGTTCTTCCTGGGTGGTGTCAGTCCCACCGCCTATTCCTCCAGCTCCACCTACACGCCCGTCGGCTTCTCAAAGAATCCGCAAACCCCGTTCAGCACCAGTGGCACCAACCGCGAAACGCCTCCGTTTGAGTTCCCTGTCGTTCGGTTCACCGACCTCGACAACGACGGCATCCCGGAACTTTTGGATCCGCTGCCATCCCAGAAAACCCCCTATCTCTTCCTCAGCAGCCAGGGCCGTGCCTACACCAAGGTCAACAATCCCGTCCCGGACGACTACGACGTGCACCCCAGCAGCAACGGGCAAAATTCTGAAGACCTCATGTTTGCGTATTTCACGGTTCAATCCCCCTACAAGGCTCACCGCCCCGACGGTTACCAGATCATCTCCCCAGGTTTCGACGGCCTCTACGGTGCCGGCGGTTCCTACACCGATGCGAATCAGCTGGAAAAAACCAACCGCACAGCGGAATTCGACAACATCACCAACTTCACCGGCAGCCTGCTGAAACCATAACCCGCCCCCCTCTCCCCGCGGGGTGAGGGGCCGGGGGTGAGGGGCCAAACCACCTCCCAAATCTTTCCTGCTGCACTTTGCCCGCGGGCTGCCGCCCGGCGGCTCAACATTCCTCACATCAAACGTCCCACTCCCATGCATCACTCCCGCACCACCGCTCGACTCGGCTTTACCCTCGTCGAACTGCTGATCGTGATCGCGATCATCGCGGTGCTGATGGGATTGTCATTGTCGGTGATGTCGGGACTGACATCACAGGCGGAACAGGAAGCCACCAACGCCACCATTCGCAAGCTGGATGGATTGCTGCAGCAGCGAATGGAAGCATTCGACAGGGCCTTCACAGGAGCCCGGAAAGACTCTGCGGTCGGTATTGTCAGCGGACTGATGGCCAGCCAGCAAATCTTTGGTGTGCGTCAGGAAGTCCTGGAGATCCTGGCAAAGAAACGCTCCTTCCGCTTTGAATTCCCGCAGCGATTTGCTGAACGGCTCCTTGAAGAGCACGGCCCAAACCAAACCAGCCCCGCTCCCCAGGTGGCCAATCTGCCCAACAGCATCTTTTTCGCCATCGCCGCACCCGCCGCTCGCCAAAGGCTTGTCGACGGCGGCAATGCAGCACCCACCCCCCAGCAGGTGCTCACTGAAACCACCGCCGCCTTTGCCCGGCACCGTCCCGAAACCGAAAGCGCCGAACTCCTGTACTTCGCCCTCACCTCTTCCACCTCCTACGGCGTCCCGCAGGTCGATACGGACTACTTCACCAACCGTGAAGTGGCCGACACGGATGGCGACGGACTTCCGGAATTCATCGACGCGTGGGGCTTTCCGCTGCGTTACTATCGCTGGCCCACGCGGCTCATCGACATCACCGCTCCCAACCCCTTCCAGCCCGTGCTCAGCAACCAGGCTGACAGCACTGACACTCGCACAATTGCCAAAGCCGAACGCGACATTACCGAACTGGTCTTCCGTGGACTTGCCGCTCCCCCGGTACTCATGCCGAACGGCGCAACGCCTCGCGACATGCTGCTCATCGACCCTGACGACCCCGTCGGTCGGCTCTATTCCGAACTCGAACGTCTCGACGGCACCAACGGAAAGCCGCTGTTCGCCACCGAATTCAACGAAGCGAACTATCACACCCCCGACACATTCCACGTACCACTGATCATCTCCGCCGGCCCGGATGAAGAACTGGGGCTTCGCGAACCCAGCGACACCAACGGTGCACAGGGCATCTTCGGTAATCTCGCCCAGCTCGCCGACACCACCGTCCAGGCTCCTCAACCCTCGTCCGCCACCACAGAAGCCCTGTTCGACAACATCTCCAACCTCAACCGCCGTGCCGGAGCCCGCCGATGAAATTCGCTCGCCTCCATCCGGCCCCGATCGCTCAGACCCCGGCCGCAGCCAAAGGTCGTCACACCCGTCGCGGCTACACGCTCGTTGAAATGCTTATCGTCGTCGGCATCGTGATGCTGCTCCTGTCGATGACTCTGCTGGCTGTTCGCTTCGTCCGCGACGGCGATCGAGTTACGGCTGCGGCCAGCCGGCTCCAGTCCTTCCTCGGGGGAGCTCGCGACCGCGCCATTTACGCCCGCAAACCTCGCGGAGTCCGCCTGTTTCTCAACTCAAAAGACCCTCGCACCGTCACCGCCATGGCCTACATCGATCCGGCTGAAACCTGGACTGACGGCCTGATTCAGCTGCGTCGCTGGGACCCCGATCTCAACGGCGCCACCAACACCAATGGCAACGTCGACATCAACCAGGACGGTGGCAACGATGATCCGCGCGATGTCTGGATGGTGGTGGGTGAAGGCACCGGCTGGTGGGAACTCAAACGCCGCGGGCTGCTCATCGACGGCATGCGGATCCGCATCCCCAAAGGCCCCGAAGGCAGCTGGTACCCCATCAACACCCGTCTGATTGACATCACTCAACCCCCACCCACCACTCAGGTGCTTGTCCTGGGACTTGCCTATCGCGACCCCGGCGACACTCCCAAAGACCGCTCAGTCGCCTACGAATCCGGCGGCCCCGAGGACTACGAAATTGAACTCCAGCCGCGACTGATCCCCATGGAACCCGTGGAACTCGCGGATGGCACCTGCATTGACCTCGACGGTTCCAAAATCCCCGAGGCCTGGCGCCCATGGGCCGCCGGTGTCGCTCAAAGTTCCGGCAACTCCCAGTACTCACAGTACATCGACATCGTCTACTCACCCCGCGGCAACCTGCTTGGCGAATCCGCCTCCGGTGGCCTGATCCACTTCTGCGTCTGTGATGCGGAAGATGCCCTGAACCTGAAGGAACAGTACATCAGTTCGCTGGATGCTGATCCCGCAACCGCTCTGCAGAACTTCAACCGGGAGCTCCGCCAGTCCGGTGGCACCTTTGTCCCGGCCGACGTTGTGAAGTCCAGCACTGCCGCCTGGATCGCCGCTCTGGATCCCAACGGCGAAGGTTACCCCGTCCGCGATCGCCGCATCGTCACCGTGTTTACTCAAACCGGCGCCGTATCCATTCACCCGGTGAATGCACTCGACACTGAAAACAACGGTGCCGGCAACGGTTTTGCCGACGACCCCTACTATTACGCAGAAGTCGGCGAGGTGGCCAAATGAGCAGACTCGCAGCACCCCAAAGTCGCGTTTCGCTCTGCGAAACGTCCAGCCCGGCGCCATTTCGCAGAGCGAAATGCGACTCTTCCCCTCGCTCCGGCGTCACGCTCACCGAAGTGCTCATGTCGCTCATGATCATGAGCATCGGCATTTCGTCCGTGATGGTGCTCTTTCCGATCTCCGTGCTGCGGTCCGTGCAATCCACACAGCTCACCAACGCCGCCATCCTCAAATACAACACCGAAGCCCGGATCCGCCAGCAACCATCGCTCATCTTTGACCCGGACGGCGACTATCAGCTGGCTGGCAGCAGTGTTCAGCGGCAGCAGTCCGCCATGGTGGAGCACTACCGCGGTGGTCAGTCCCGCAACTACATCGTGGACCCCGTCGGCTTCCACAACATGCTCGCCCAGGACAATACCGGCGACAACAACATTGATGGCAACGACGACGTGATCGCCCGAGCCTTCGGGAATGACGGCAACGGTCCCGGATTCCAGTTCGATCCTCAGGCCTCCCGCTTCATTCTCCGCCGTTACGACGGCGGCATCCTCTCGCGCTTCACCGGCCTGGAAGAATCCTCCGTCACCTCCGGCAACCTGTCACCCAACCAGCTGTCCGCCATGCAGCTGCTCGCCACAAAGCTCGGGCGGCTCAACGACGGCCGCATCAATCAGCTCGACACCTTTGCCGCTCAACTGGTGCTGGATGGCAATGGCACCGCCATCGGGGTGATCCCGATCGATGCCGTGACTCCGGAAGAGCTCAGCGACGTCCCCAGCTCCTCCACCACGCGCGCCGGCGGACTCATCCCCGACCCAGAACTCTGCGAAATCACCCTGTTCTCTCTCGACAACCAGTTCAGTCAAACCTACCCGCTGACACTCGTGGATGCTGCCAACCGCAGGATCTACTGGTCCGAATACGACGAATCCGGCGGTTCGGTGGATTTCAACCAGAACGGCACGCTCGACCTGCGACCGCTCCCCGTGGAATTCAATGATGCCAATGGCACTCCGCAGGTGGGTCGAGTGATCCTGAAGACCGTCCGGCCCGCCGACTTCAGCTGGCTGCTCACCGTCCGCCGAGGTTCAGACGGTCAGGCCCGCGGAATCGATGTGGTGGTTCGCTATCACACAGAAACCAAAGTCGAAAACGAACGGCTCTTCCCGGCCACCTTTGTGTCCGGTTCCGGTGTGGTGTTTGTGGACCAGGCCCAGGATGGCACCGAACCGGTACTCAAACGCGGCGGATTTGTCTTCGACGCCGTCAATGCCCGCTGGTATCGCATCACCAGCCATCAGGAGCGTCCGCTGATCGTGCCTACCAACGATCCGACTGACGCCCTCTACTGGAAGTACTACCGCTATCGGCTCACTGTGGAATCCCCGGTCATCTCCGACGCTGGTCGTCGCCCGGTCCAGGATTCGCAGGGGAATCTCACTTCTCCACCGGTCTATTCCGGAGCCCTCTTCATGCCCGGCGTTGTCGATGTCTACCCCATGGGATCGCTCAGCCTGCCGGCCTCGCTGTAGGAACCGGAGCCATCTATGCCCCGCAAACATTCCGATCGCTTCACTCAACAGCCCAGCCAGCAGCCGTACCCGCTGCGTTCCGGCTTCACGCTCGTTGAAATGCTCGTCTCAGTCGCTCTGGTGCTGCTGATGATGACGCTCTTTTCATCCATCTTCTCGATGGCCACCAACAGCGTTGCCACGCAGCGCGGCATTTCGCAGAATGACCAGCGTGCCCGCGCCCTGACCACGCTGATTCGCGCCGACTTTGCTCACCGCACGTTTCGCTATCCCCTGCCGTTTGCTCCCGGAGAAAACGCGGCCACTTCGCCAACGCCCTTCAGCAACCGCAGCGGCTACCTGTATATCTCCACCAACGACCCCTACAGCGGGCTGGACGATCTGGTTCAGTTCACCGTCAGTTCTGACATTCTCACTGAAGACCCCGACAGTTCGCCCTATTTCGGCAAAGCCCAGATGCTTTCGGACCGTGATCCCAACACGCCGGCGGGTCTCAGAACCAACATGCGGGCCAACACCAACCAGCCGGAGGCTGACGACGGCAGTCTGCAGTACAACAACACCGGCAGTTCCAGCGGGGCCGAGGTCGCTTACTTCGTCCGCAATGGCAATCTCTACCGCCGCGTACTGCTGCTCCGTGATCCGCTCCCGGTCGCCGGCCGTCAGCTCAACGAACAGCCGCTCAGCGTCCGCGGCAATCCCTTCTTTGGCCATGCCGATGGTCGTTTCTGGTTTGACAGCAATTCCAATGGCACGGTGGATGCCAACGAGTTGTCTGACGACTTCTGGAGACTGTTCGATTACTCCGCCATCAGCAGCGCTGCTGGTGCTCGTTTTGTCGGCCTGTCGGCACTCAACAACGAAACTCCAATCGTCGCCGCCGGAGATGTGCTGGCGGACCCGCGGTCGCGCTTTGGGTTCAACCCGGTGACCTTCCAGTCGCGTGAACACACGCTGCTGAACAACAACCGCACCGGCCTGTTTCTTGGTCGCTTCCTCCATGCTGAAACCTCGGCATCCAATTTCAATTGGCCGCAGCGAGTTTCCAATCAGTTCGGCAGCACCAATCCGCTGGGAAATGGCAACCCCTTCGACATCGTCAACACACCGCTCACCCTGAACACCACCACAGGTGTCGTGCAGGAGTATTCAGAAAACGTCCGTGGTGGTCCGCGTCGCATGGAAGACCTCCTGCTTGCGGGCGTCCATGAGCTCAAGGTGGAAATCTGGGACGAGCGTCTGCAGAAGTACACCACGCCCGGACATCTTGAAAACCACCTGATCACATCCGGCAATAACACAATTCGCATTCCCGGTGACTATCACCAGCAGCGTCGCGTGGCTGATGAGATTGAAAATGGCAACGCAGCGCCGCAAAATGATTTTCTTCCGGATACAGACGATTGGGGCCCCGAAGGCCGTTCCGTTGGCGTGTTCGACACCTGGCACCCCGGCATTGACCGCCTCTCGCAGGCCGGGTTTGATCCGCCGCCCTACATACCCCTCCGCTACACTCCACCGCTCTTCCCGCTTGGCCCCACCCGCCCCGGGATCAACGGAGTTGTCATCAACCCGAATGCCGAACCCGACCGGCAGACCGGTCGGGCTGACAACCGCGGCTACTGGCAACCCAACACTCCATACCAGCTGGGCGACATCGTGTTTGTGCCATGGACAGACAGCAACACTGATGGGCTGTTTGCCTGGAGCGAGCTTCCGGAACCGAAGTTCCAGATTGCACTTCGCTGCGTCGCTACTCAGAACACCGCCACTTCCGCCGCCACACCACCAACCTTCCCCAGCACTCCCGGAAGTCGCGTCCGGGAACTCAACAACGACATCGAATGGGAATCCTTCGACAACCGCCGTCCTCTGCGTTCGATTCGGCTGACGATCCGCTACCACGATCAATCCACCGATACTCAGCGCACCCTGTCGCTTGTGATTCCAACCACCGATAAAAAGTAAACAGCCTGCAAAGCCACAACAGCGTTCCATCCCACTTCAGACTCGGGCGGGCCAGGTCCAGTCATGAAGGAGCAGGAGTTATGAAACTCGACGTCCGCTTCAATCTTCCTTTCCCCGTCTCGACGGCCCACCGCCGTGGCTCGACGCTTGTCATCGTCGTCGCCCTGCTGGGATTGCTGGCGTTTATGGGAATGGTCTTCTATTCCTTCGCCGCGCAGGAACGCGCCGCGTCCGAAAACTTCAGCGACGCAGCCAAGTTTGCCGTGGACGAACCGTCCAACGTCTTCGATCACATGCTCCGCCAGGTCATCGTCGGTCCCGCGAACACGCCATCTGAACGAGCCAGCATCCTTGCCAGCTCCACCAATCGTCACAGCCTGGTCCGCAATCTTGTGGGCTACGACATTCATCCGCACACCGGGGATCCGATTGAAGTGGAAGTGAATGCCAACGGGATCCCCTTCGTGCCTCGCCCGCGACTGGCGGTGGACAGCGACGGCGATGGTGTGGGAAACATCATCGACCGCGACAACGATGGCAATCCGGACCCTGCTGACTGGCTGGAATTTGTCGATTCCCCGTCCGCCCGCGTGCATGTGGGCTATCGCGAACGAGGTCTGGAAGGCAACCAGCCCCCCTTCGTCGCTCCGCCGGCCCCCGACGTTGACTACACTTACCCGGACATCAACAACCTCTTTCTTGCGTATCGTGGCACTGCCATTCGCGATAACCGAGACACCAACGGCAACACTCCGCCGGGCAAATCGACCTTTGAAGAAGTTAAGGTCATCATTCCCTCCTTCTTCCGTCCGCAGTACATGAAGTCGGTCGCCAACAACGGCCCTGGTGGCAGCAGTGTGCCCACCGATGTGAACTGGATCGCGGCCTGGGATGGACAGAACGCCAACCGCGGCAACGTGCCTTACCCGGCTCGAGGGTTCCGCCCGCATCCGCGGCACATCGCCGGACGCCTGGAAAATGGCAACATCGTGTTTCGCTATGTCGCTGACGACGAAGCCGGAGCACTGGGGCTCAAAGGGGGCTTCCCGTTTCATCCCGAACAGGATGCCAACAACGTCAACAACAACCCCACACAACTGGGGGAAATGGGGCTCTGGACCGGGTCGCATCCCGAAGTCTACGAGCTGGACGTGGACAATGACGGCGACGGAATCAACGAAGGCATCTGGATGGATCTGGCCTACCCCATCCAGGAAGCTTCAGACGGCACCGAATATGCCGTTCTTCATTCGGTCACTATTTACGACCTCGATTCACTGCTGGATCTGAACGTACATGGAAACCTGGCAGGTCTTAACCGCCTGGCCAATCTGTCGGCCGGTGTGCCGATCGGCGTTCGCAACGGACAGATGCACGATCAATTCATCTCGCGTTCCAACCTTGGCCTTGGCCCTTACGAAGTCAACCCGCTCTGGGCGCTGCGTCGCACGGCAGCCTATTCACTGCTGAACACATCCGCCTACGACAAGATCGCCACGCAGTTCAACAATCACTTTGGTCACCTGCCTGCGACGGATGTCGAACAGGCCAATCTGGAATGGATCTGGCTGCTCGCCGGTCGCGCCGACTATAAGGCCAGCACCACGCAACTGGAAAACATTTTCGCCGGTCGCTGGGGCGAAGCGGAACGCGTCTTCAACACCTTTAAGCCCGGCGGCACGTTCAATTTCGCCGACCTGCCACGTCCCGGTCGCAGCGGCCAGGCCCAACTGTCCGGCTCGTCCGGCATCCGTTTCGGCGGCACCCTGACGGGCAACGGTCGCAACGGCTTCGACGACAACCAGGACCGCATGGAAGGTGAGGCGCTTGCCAGCGAAAAACGCTTCCGCCCGTTTGGCCACCCGAACGACTACAGCGGTGCCGGTCGCACAACGCTGGGCCTGCCAGCAGACTACGATACCACATCCCTGCAGTTCACCAGCATTCAGAACAGTCCTCGCAACGCCATTCTGCACCGCGGTCCCAACTCCAGCCCAGCACGCTGGCTGCGTTATCAGGGGTACTCGGTCAACCGTGCCATGGATCTCAGCGTCAATCGCTATGCATTTGGTGAAAACGGGGCATACGAAGAAGGCGTGGGTGCCAACAATGACGACCTCGTCGCAGACCCATTTTACGACGCCCTCTTTGAAGATCCCATGGAAACGGTCTTCGATCAGGACTTCGCGCAGCGGCAGTTCGATCAGATCTTCGGCCCTCAGGATCTGCTGTCGTTGCAGATGTCATCTGCAGACATTGGCAAAGCCGTGCAAAAGCCCGGTCAGCGCGTCAACGAACTGGCGCCATTTGCCTTCGAGGTTCAAACCGGCAATGACGTGCGTGAACGCTTCACAACCCTTTCCAACAGCCTGCGTCGCTTCGCCCTGCGGCACGACCTCGGTGCAGACATGGTGATGCACCCGAACTCCCAAAATCGGGATGGGAATGGCAACATCATCGACGACGACGGTCCGCGTGCGTGGGAGTTCACAGCGAATGTTGATGACGACACTTATTTTGAATTCCCGCCTGCTTTTGGAAGTGTGCCGACTGGTCCGTATGATCCAGCAGACCTCAGCGGCAAGCCATACACACGTCATGATCCCTTCCGTCCTCAGGTCCGTCGGATGCTCACCGTGGAAGCTGGGGAACAGCGACAACTTTCCGGACAGCTGCCTCTCAGCGTGAACCATCTGCTGGATGTGGAACGCACCAACGAAACCCCGGATCCACAAAATCAGCCTGGCCTGTTTCTCCGCTACATGCGTCGTGCCGGGCTTCGCTTCCGCACATTCACGGAACATCCCTCCGCCAAGGCCGAGGGCGACGATGTGCTGGACCTGACAAGCGTTCCGAAATACGACCCGGCCGTCAGGATTCCGTTCCCTCCGGTCACCGTCGCCGACCGCGAATTCTGGGCCCGACGTGATCGCCAGCAACTGGCACGTGACATCTACGTGCTGCTCTACACCACAGGTGGCTGTCAGCGGGATCCTGTCAACGCCATGAAGGTCCGCGATTACCGCCACACCAATAATCCTCTCGATCCCCCAGGGTCCGCCAACGGCTTGTACTCACATCAGCAACTGCGGGAAATGGCACAGTTCGCCGTGAACCTCGTCGACGCCATGGATCCCGATGATGTCATTACCAAATTTGAATACGACAAAAACCTCGGGCTGGATGTTGGAAGTACAACCAGAGGTGGCTGGACGCTCGATGACGACCCCTACACCATCGACCCCAGCGAAACGCCGCTGGCAGAGACCCACAATGACTTCGCCGTCGTCACCGATCGCGGGCGCCACCGCGAAGACGGATTCACCCGTGGCGTCGTCTACGGCGTCGAATCCCAGCAGCTGGCCATCAGTGAAGTGCTGGCCGTGGGTCTGGATCCACAGCCCGGCGCCATGGATCACGCATCGACTCTTTACGACGATTCGGCAGGTCGCAGGCATCTGTTCATCGAACTGCAGAACATGCAGCCATTGCCGGCCGATCTGGCGACCGAAAAAGCGATCGACATGAATTCGGCCACCTGGCGGATTGTCCGCTATGACCGCACAGATCTGAATGATCCACTCGGCGGAGTCGGCAATGCCAACCGTCCGTTCCGGGCGCTGGCGTTTCTTGGCAATTCGCCCGTCAGTCAGCAGGTTGTTCCAGGGCAGCGTTACACGATCGCCAGTGCTGCGGACAACACGATTGTGTCCAGCGATCTGTTCGTGGACTATGACATGGACGGGACCTACGACGTCATCGCTCCCAACGTCAACGGTGCAGCACCTCCGGGACCCAATACAAACCCCAACGACGCCAACGCCCCGGAACTCAAACCCCGCACGAATCTTGACCTGATTCACCCCGACCACGCAGGTGGTTGGTATATGGTCGATGAAAACGGCACGCAGATCGGCACGGCGGGCGCGTTTATCGATCAGCTGAAGGATTACGCCGGCAACGATCCGCAGGTGGATCTGCACGGCGGTGACTTCAGAGCACTTGGAAGACCTGGCTTTGATCTGGTCCTCCAGAGACGGGCCAACACCAACCTGCCTTCACTCAATCACGGACTCGTCCCAGGAGAAGACCCGAATCCATGGGTTGATGTGGATGTCTTCCGCGTCCAGTTCCTTGATCTTGCCTTCCAGATGACTGACCAGGCACCTGAGGTTCAGAATCATCTGAACAACCTCACCAGCGACGAACGCCGTGAACCGCTCGATGATGCCACGCGTGCTCGCTTCGGCGGAAATCCAGCCGACTTCCGGTTTAACACCCTGACCGCCGGAAACAACTCAACGGGCTCCGGCTTTAACCGCTGGCAGGCCCATTTCGACCGCGACTTTGCCAACCTCGGCGAACTGCTCAGTGTCCCGCTGGTCGGTCCCGGAAAGCTCACCAGCACCATCGGCCGCATCAACAGTTCACCAACGCTTCAGGCCCTGCCGCCAGGAGCCTCGGCTTTTGAACCCGAGGCCCTTGTCGCCGCCGCGGCCAAATTCCTGCGCCCCGACTTTCCAAACGACAACAACCAGTCCGATCTGGTTAACCGCGCCCGCGATAACCGCTGGTATCGCCTGTTCCAGTTCCTTGAAGTGCCGTCCCGCGTGCATCGCATGCTGGGCAACTACGTGTCGCTCTCTCGTGTGCCCGGCAAGGTGAACCTCAACACCATTCGCCACTGGGAAGTTTATGCGGGGCTTGTGGACAACCCCACGGTCATGGATCGCATGCCCAAACCGGATGTCCCCAACGGCATCAATGTCGCCGGTCGCATCACCCTCGACCGGACTCGCGATGAAAACAACAACTTCCCCTCCAGCCCCCGCGATCGCTGGATCGAATACCTCCGCGAACGTGACGGCGACTATGTGAATGGCTATGACCCGCAGGCCGGTCAGCCCCGGCGGATGCTGGTGCCCGGCATGCCCCGGTCGAATCCGTTCCATTCCCCCGGCTACCGTGGTCCCAGCTACGAAGCCACGCGGAAGGACGATGCGTTCGAAACGACGATGTTCCGCACGCTGACGCCGGACCGGGTCGACACGGGCGGCAACTCTGCGGAAACCAACCGCAACTGGCTGGAACTTGGCAACGCCAACCAGCACACGACCCCCGATGGCACGGCGCTGATGCACCAGCATCAGATCCTTGCCAAAATGCTTGGAAATACGACGACCGTCAGCAACACGTTTGTGGTGTTTGCATCCGCTGCGTACTTCGAGGCCGTCGAGCACAAGGTGAACAATGTCGGCACCGGACTGTACCGGATTGGTTCGCGGATCGACATCGACACGGCCGACGGCAAAAGCAAGACAAACCCCGGCTGGCAACAGCGATCGGTGTTCATCATCGACCGCACGGACGCCTTCAAAGCATTTGACCCGGGAAGCGGAGATTTCGACTGGCAGCGGCTTGTCAAAGCGCGTCTGGAGATCGAATAATCACTGCTCGCACAATTTTCTGCAATTTCGCCTTCGTTGTCCCCTTTTTTTGCCGATTCGCCCCAGAATTTGCGTTACACATCTGACCAAACGTTCCGAATATTCCTCCTGCCCTTTCCCCGTCCTGTTTTTGGGAGTGTTCTCACATGAAAACGCGTCGTTCCCTGTCACCACCCTCCCCTCAGCGGCGCGGGTTTACTCTGATCGAACTGCTGGTGGTGATTTCCATCATCGCCGTGCTGATGTCGCTCATCCTGCCCGCCGTGCAGCAGGCCCGTGAAGCCGGTCGCCGCACGCAGTGCATGAACAACCAGAAAAACCTGGCACTGGGCATGATCGCCTATGCCACCGCCCGACGTGGCAAGCTGCCCGGATCCGGGTATTACGGCGTCAGCCTCGTCTCTGCCCCGACGCTCTGGGCACAGCGAAGCTGGGTTGTCGAACTGCTCCCCAACCTCGATCAGGGACCGCTATCTGATCGCTGGAATCGCAATGTGGGCTGGAATGACACTTCCGCCCCCAAAGCTGACCTGACCAACGCAGCCATCGGCCAAACGAGCATCGGTGCACTGGCCTGCCCCAACGACGACTCCGCGTTCGCTCAGAACGGTGGCCTGTCCTACGTTGTCAGTGGCGGGTTCGGCGACACCAACGTGATCACCAACACCTCCAGCCCGCTGACCTCCTTCGCCGACCTCGGTCACCACCCCTACGCCGAACCATTCAATTGGGTGACCAACCAGCAGACCGGCAGTGCAAACGACGATCCCATCAATGATGCGGACCGCGAAATCACCGAAGACACGGGCGTCTTCTGGGCCACCGCCGACTACTCCGCTCTCGCCAACATCGACGCCAGTGCCAACATTGGCAACATTCCCGACGGTGCGGCGAACACGATCATGTTCGCCGAAAACTTGAACGCCGGCATCACCTCCTGGGCCAACCCGGACATGCGTGGCGTATCCTTCTTCCTGCCGCTGGATCCCGCCGCGGCTCTCGGCCAGTCCTTCGGTGCGGCTCAAAGTATGGTCGCCGCGGGACAGCCATGGCGGATCAACCAGGCCAAAGCCGGTCCGGAAGGCACTTCCCCCTACCCCAACTCCAATCACGCGGGCCTGGTCGTGATGGCCTTCTGTGACGGCACCGTTCGCCCGATCGCAGAAACCATCGACGCCGGCGTCTACACCCGCCTGATCACCCCCTCCGGCAGCAAACTCCGCAGCTATCAAAACTTCACCGAAGAAGTCCCGGTCTCAGAAAACTCCTTCTGATTCTCGGCCCTGGCACTGCAATTCACCAAAGCCCGGTTTGGCAACAAACCGGGCTTTTTGCGTCTGGCCAGTTGGGTTCGTGCATGACGCCTGATGGGCCCCCTGTCAAATCGCAGGCTGCCAATCGTTTGGTCGTGCGGCGCCCAAAGTGCAAACGCAGCGTTGGCTGCGGTGGCATCGCAATCACAGGGGATCGCCGTGGTTGTCAGATATCAAATTGTTCAACCGTCATCACCGTTCCTGCAATACGACCTGCCCGTCTCTCAGCAGACAGTGAATTTCCGCGGGCAGCGTGGTGGCGTTCTGCACCAGCTTCAGGGCCAGCGGCGCTATGATGCGGCTTTCCAGTGTTCGCTGCAGTGGACGTGCACCGTAGCGGGGGTCGAAACCGGCTTCTGACAGATGACGGACCACGTCTGCGGTCCAGCTCAACCTGACCCCGCGTCGCACCAGACCTTCACGAGCGGCAATCTGCCGCAATTCCTTCTCTGTGATGCGTTCAATCACGTCCATCGATAATGGCTCGAACGTCACCACACGGTCCAGCCGGTTGAAAAACTCGGGGCGAAAGAATTCCCGCACCGCTCGCTCGTGACGCGCCGCAGACTGCTGGACCCCCTCCCCAAACCCCACCGCAGCGGAACTTTCCGAACCCAGATTTGATGTCATCACGATCACGGTGCTGCGGAACCAGGTGATGCGTCCGAAGCGATCTGTCAGGCGACCCTCGTCAAACACATCCAGCAGCAGCACAGTAAATGGCTGACGGCGAACCTGCTGGAGGAAATCAGAGCATTCGCCATCGCTTTTCAGCAGCAGTCGATCAGCGGCCCACGGCCCGGAGTACTCGCTCATGTCCAGCCGCAGCTCATCCCGCAGAAAGGGTTCCGGCAGTCCGGTTCGTTTCAGAAAGGCTGTTACAACGGCATCTTCTGTGAGCACCTTAGCCGGCAGGCGTTCGGTACGTTCCAGCAGTTCCCTCCAGAGGGTCGCAGCCGCCCCGGGAAATACCTGCCAGCACTGAAATCGTTCGAACAGTCGCACCAGCCTCGCTGAGGCCCGCTCGGCCACGCGGATTCCGAAGGTCGCTGAGGCGTTTGCGGCTGCCTGGTTCAGCACCCGCACAGTTTGCGCGGCTGTCTGAAGCTTCACGGCCACCGGTCCGCAACAGTTCTGCCAGAGATTCAATGCACAGGACGCCGTCAATGGCCGCCAGATCCTCGATCATACTTTCCAGACGTTCCTGCCATTCGCCGAGATACTTCATGCCGGAAATGATGCGGCCAGCGCTGGTTTGCCAGAAACGTCGGGCGGGACGGAGCGGAGCCAGTGCTTCATCATTCGACTTCTGCTCCGTGCCCAGCCTGCGTTCAATTTCCCGCGCGGCGTCACAAAGCACCGTGGTTTTTCCGCAGCCGGTTTCACCAACCAGCAGCCAGCTGCCCTTTTCCCGGTGCACGATCCGCGGTACAAACTCAGCCGGCTCGTCGTAACGAGTCAGTTGCAGACGCAGCCCGGGAATCGGCAGCGCCGCCAGACGCGTGTCGGCAGACGGCGTGCCCAGAACACAATGCACGCGAATCTCCACCGGCAGACTGACCGGGTACCTGCGTCCGGACTCACCATCCTGATACTCGGCGCGCACTGACACTCGGTACTCCACCAGCTGCGGGTCGCGAAGTTCCGGCAGCGGTGGCGACGGATCCTGGCGATACTGCCACTCCAGCAGACTCCTGAGCTGCTCAAGGGCGGACTTTGCGGACATTGCAACTGCAACCGGCGCGGCAGACTCCACAAGACTCGCCGTATGAATTCCGGCGGAGTTCTTCCAGAGCAGAACAGGGAAACTGAATGTGGGCATGCTGACGGCACCTCGGGGAGATCACAAATCAATCCGGCTGCAGTCGCCATGTCTGCAGATAAAGCTCTTCCGCAGGCGACAACACCGGGCGAGCAGGACATCAGGGTGCTGCAGGTCCGGCAGCTCTTCATACAGCTCCCGCAGGCTGCGAAGCTCCTCCCGCACAAGCAGATAACGAGTTTGTGTGGGAGTGAGGGAACTGGTGTCGAAAACTCCGGTGGTTCGCAGTTCCGGCAGGCGACCTTCAACCTCGTGCAGGATCCGTTCGATTTCCGCCAGCATGCGCTGATCGCCATCGCCGGACTCCCCGGACCTGCTCAACGATCCACTCGATCACCGCCGGTGAAGAATTCAGCACGCACTGTCGTCGGACCAGGCCCTCCCGCCGCAGCACTCCGGTCAGCAGATGCCGCGCGATCCCCTGCACGTCGGCCCGAGACAGCCGTTCAAACGGAATGACGCGATCAATCCGATTAAAGAATTCAGGCCGAAAGAACTGCTCCGCTGCCCGGATCGCCAGATGGCCGACAGCTTCCGATCCCCCGCCGAATCCCAGACTGGATTCGCTTCGCTGAGTTCCGAGATTGGAGGTCAGCAGAATCAGCGTGTTTGAAAAATCCGTTGTGCGGCCACGGGCGTCCGTCAGGCGACCTTCACCCAGCACCTGCAGCAGCAGATCAAACACATTCGGGTGCGCTTTTTCGATTTCATCAAACAGCAGCACGGCAAATGGCTGCCTTCGCACTGCGGCTGTCAGCAGTCCATCGGGCTGGGAAAAGGTGCCCGCCAGCAAAGGGACCGCAGTCGGTGAAACGAACTCATTCATGTCAAATCGCAGGAGCCGTTCCGCGCTGCCGAACAGACAGCCTGCCAGCGAGCGTGCAAACTCCGTCTTGCCCACCCCGGTGGGGCCCAGCAGCAGCGTCGCCAGCGGACGCGACGTGTCGTTCAGTCGTGCACGCGCGATGCTGATAATCTCCACTGCGGCATTCACGGCCTGTGGCTGACCCACGAAACGTTCCCGCAGCGCCGAGACAATCTGCCCCCGTTCCAGACGTGTTCGCTGATCCAGGAAGGACAGCGGCAGGCCCGACTGCTGACGAAAAAACTCGAATACACTTTCCTGTGAAATGGGCACCGTACGACGCCGCTCGAACGAAGCGTCCTCTGATTCCACTCCAAATTTAGCCGCCAGCCGTTTCATCAGCCCGGCCGCCTTTCCCGGAAAAGCGGCGTCGCGCACGTATCGCCGCTGCAGGTCGATAATCGCCGGGAGCGTTTCCAGTTGAAAACGCACCCCGTAACGCAACTCCAGCTGCCGCTGCAACCCCAGCAGCACTCGCAGATTCGCATCCCCTGCCAGTTCCTCCACGCGAATCACATGAAACTGGTCTGCAAAAGCCCGGTCCTGCTCCTGCAGCACCCGAAACTCCTGCGGCGTCAGTTCACCACAAACCCGCACCGTGCGATTCATCATGATCGTTTTCAGCAGGGCTGCGGCGCTGATGGTTGACTGACTGGTCACACCGGCCTGAAACAGGTCCGTGTTGGCTGCAGCGGCATTCGAAAGTACTCGACCGGCAGCATCTGTCGCTGCAGAAACCGTGTGCTGCAGACGCCGGTCCCGAACAGCATCCCCCACTCCGGCCGCTGTTTCCGTCGAAACAACGCAGCATTCGGCCACCAGCACCGTATCAATCGCATAATGATTGAGTTCTTCAGCCAGGGGTGCGAGGAGTTCCCGTTCGATGACACGCTTCAGCGATCGTGCCCCGTAACGCGTCTCAAAGCCTCGTTCCAGCAGATAATCGACAACATTGTCATCGTAGCGCAGGAAAATGTTGCGGTACCTGAGCCCTTCGCGAAGCTGCACAAGCTGCAGCTGCCGCTCCACAACCCGCCGCGCAGTGGCACAATCCAGCGGGCCAAACGGGACGATGCGATCGATGCGATTAAACAATTCCGGACGGACAAACTGCCGAACCTCCCGCTCGAAGTGCCGCCTGGCATCCTCAATATCCGCCATGCTGGCACTGAAGCCCGCCGTGCCTTTGCCGAAACTCGCTGCACCAAGGTTTGACGTCATCAGCAGGATGACGGAAAACGGCTGCTCCCGCACCCGCGAAGTTAAGATTCCCTCTGCTGATGCTGTACCGCCGATTAACCGCTCGGCCGCCAGCCCGTCCGCATACTCGCTCATGTCAATCCGGACAAGTCGTGTGTCGGCGGCGTCTGCAGCACCGAACATATATTCGGCCAGCGACTTGGCCAGTTCCGTTTTGCCAACTCCGGTAGGGCCGATGAGCAGCAGGCTGGCGAGCGGTCGATGTTCGCGGTTGAGCTGTGCCTTGAGCGTCGTCAGCAGGCCCACAGTTAAACTCACCGCCTCTGTCTGACCGATCACTCGTGAAGAAAACCACTGCTCCGCTGCAGCAGGGTCAAACGGCACGCGGTCATCGAGAATCCACAGGGGCAGCCCCGTTTCCCGGGAAAACGCGGACACGACGTCGCCGGTCCCGTCCGCCGTTGCCATGTCCCGCTGCAGATTCCGCAGAAATCTCAGCTGCCTCGCGGGGAAAGCGGAGTAGGTTGCGAAGCGACTGTGCAGACGTTCGACCTCTGCGATGGCTGGGGGAGAAAAACGGGGCCGGGTGCTGAGCTGTTCCGGCGAGCGACTTCGGCAGGAATTCGCAGGCGGTCCGGTTGCGGAGGTTCAGGCACCGACAACTGCACAAACGCCTGCAGCACGGCCGGATCTCGCCGCTCGATCAACGACAACTCTGCCGCGGTGCATTCGGCCACCACCTGCAGCTCACCGCGGGAAATCAAGGGACGCAGGAAGGCAGCCATGCCCTGACTCTGACATTCACTGCGGCCGCTTTCCACCAGCTCCATCAGAGAACCCACGTGCAGCACGGCTCGCGACTCCTGAAGTTCCCGACGCAACCGCTCCAGGCGCTCCTGCCACATCCCAAAGCCCGTCATGCCCGAGACCGGCCGCGAACCACTGGTGGTCCAGAACTGCCAGTCCGGAGCAGCGAAATGCAGAGAACATCGTCTCGAGGGAGCGGTTGGCCTTGCGACGCACGAGCTCCATCCGGACCTGGTCCTCGGCCAGTCGTGAGAGCTCTTCGTGGGTGTTGGCGACGACCTCGATTCCCAGCGACGGCAGAAACATCAGGTGCAGATCCGCAGACTTCTGCCAGCGGACGGCGTATAAGGTCACCTGCAGCAGCTCGCGCCACAGCACTGATCGCTCGGCCGGATCAATCGGCAGCGAGAGTGTCAACGTCTCGATCGGCCCCGCCTGCATCCGCTGCCAAAGATGCAGGCCGGAGACTTCCGGCAGCAGCCGCGCGACGTTCTCAAGCAGGATTTCAGCCACATCATCCGGAGTTGTGTCTGCCGTCGTGATCTCCGGAAAACACAGTGCCTCCCCCAGCCAGCAGGTGTCGCTGTCGAGAAACTGCTGCTGCAGGATGTGGATGCGGAAGTTAATTTGCGGCATTGAGCGTCTGTTCGATCAGATCAAGATGTGCTGGAAGCCAGCGGAGACTTGTGGCCACGCCGTGCCCCATCACTGATGACTCGATGGGAATCCCGGGAAAAGTACGGTCTCCGGAAGGTTCATAGTCCACCAGCAGGTTGACACCGTCCGCATGACACCGCGTGCCTGGCTGCCAGCGCGCGCACAAATCCCGCACACGACCGGCCGGCGTGAACTTTAAGGACAACGGAAGCGAGGCTGGATCCACAGGGCTGAGGCCACTTTCGAGTAGCTCTGTCAGCTGGGCGTTGGCCCTGGCAGCGGGAATCGACGTTGTGTCAGTTCCCGCGATGGCAAAACTCTGCACCCAGTCTCCCCAGGCACCTGAGAGGATGTCGGCCACGTTTCCGGGAGGATAGACAGGGCGGGCGCGGGAAGGTTCGTTGCGATTGTGGACACGATGGAAATTCAGATGCATCAGCCGGGCGAATCCGGCGGTGTCCCAGCCGTAGCGAACAGGCGTGCCGAAGGTGGCGAAGAGCACCTGCTGAGCCAGCGGATGAGGCGCTGCGGACTGCTGCAGCACCGCTTTGAGTTTCTGCCAGCGCGCAGGCATGCGGGCACCAGCGGACGCAAAAAAACGCTCAACCGAAGGCGGGTGATTGGCCAGCAGATTGCTGAGCAGCGCGAAGGCGTTGCCCGCGTGTGAATGCCCCCAGAAGAGCACTCGCTGGTCGCCCGGCAAGGGCCTGGAAAGCAGCTCCTCCAGCAGAATCACCGCCAGATCCGCTCGAGCAAAATGGTGATTCTCGCTGGACCACGCCGTCTGCGGAAACTCGATCCGAGGATCGTCACCGGCCAGCTGCTGGAAACACCTGCGAAACTCGTCCGTGTAGTTGCCAAGATCCCGAGCCATCCGCGCCAGCAGCTGAGGCGTGCGTTCGCGCAGCTGGTCCGCCACCTGTCGCAGCGGAGCCCCGGCCAGTGGCAAGGCATCGGCAAGGGCGTTCAGCGTGCTCGAAATGCCAAACGGATCCTCGCCCATAAAAGTGCCATGCACCAGCACCACCCGACCAATCCGATGCCGAGTGTGCAGGCCCGAATTTCGGCCCGGGACCGGCTCGGTCGCCTGCAGCTGATGAAACTCCACCGGACCACTGGGGGTTGTCGGGTATGACTGGTGCTGGAAACGATTGTCGCAAGGCATGGCAGTCCACTTATTGGCGACGGCGGAGAATCAGAAAGAGTCCATGGGTGTCGTCGGGCAGGAGTTCCCAATGTTCGGGCTGTTCCCGGAGTTCCCGGACGTCGGCCGCTGAGCGGATGGTGCTGTAGCGATGGGACGTATCGATGACTATATAATCTGTGTCTGCGGGGACGCCGGGACGATAATTATTTGCTGCACGCAGATAATCGCTGTAATCATAGGAACGTTCGCAGTGCGTAAGTCGAGTGTGGACGAAGTCTGTGGAGGCCACGCGGGCGGACAGAGGGATGCGAGCCAGCACTTTGGGGAACTCGCGGGCGCGCGGACCGGGCACATACAGTTGTCTCCATCCGAACGGCGATTCGGCAGACCAGAAGGCCGTTCCGCAGGGCATCAGCGAGCTGGTGAGAGCAGTTCCGGCTGCGCACAGGCAGGCAAACCTTGCTGCATGTTGTGGGGAGAGCAGGAGGGGTTGAAAAAGTGAGCAGACCGGGGAGAACAGGTTAAAGAAAGCTCCCCTGCACCGGCGGAGCCCTGTGTCGGGAACGCTCCTGGGAAGTCCGTGCGAAGACTGGGGCTGGAGCTGTTTCAGTCCGGCGGCCGCGGCCCAGAAGATTACGGGGAGCAGGGGCGCGTGGAAGTGGTGGAAAGGCACAGGGGGCAATTCGGCTGCAGCCGATTCGGGGTTGGTGGAACCGAGCTGAATGAGGCTCAGCATGGTGAAGGTCGCAAGTCCGGCGGCGAGCCTGAGCGGACTTTTCCAGCAGAGGAATCCTATTGGACCGGTCAGCAGGAGCAGATACAGGAGAGTGCGGGAGCTGAAGAGCACGGCGGCGACCCGGGCTGGCTCTGTGAAGGCGGTTCGCAGCAGTTCAGAGGGACTGCTTCCGAGGTCACCGAAGTAGCGGCTGTAGTGCACGACCTCTCCGCCGCGGAAGGCCGGTATGACGATCAGCACGGCCAGCAGAACCCAGGCGATTGAGGCGACGGTGAGGGCCGCTGTAAAGAGTAGCTGGCGGGGCCGTTCAGATTGTTCCTGGCGATTTTTCTCCAGCAGGAACAAAACGGCGGAGATCGAACCTGTGATCAGGGCGAAATCTTCCTGAGTGAGCAGCGCGAGCAGGCAGCAGAGGGCCGCGCGAACGCGTTGACCGCGTTCGGCCTGATCGATGAAGAGAAAGAGTGCGAACAGACCATAGCACGAGGGACGCAGAGTTTTGAGATCGATGGCGATATCGAGAAAGTGCATGGGAGTAAAAAACAGCCAGGCAAGCCCCAGCCAGAACGCTGCGCGGCGACAGCCTGTATGGCGAAGTGTGATGCTGTAAATCGGGAATGCCGAGGCGGCAAGGCAGGCAGAGGCAAACCATTCGAGCAGCAGGTAGTGGGGCCAGAGCATGTGCAGCGGGAGCAGCAGCAGATGGATCACCTGAATATGTTCCCCGAGAAAAAGTCCCTGATCCAGGTAGCTGCGAAAGCCTTTCCCGTGCCACACATTCCAGAGGTGCTCTTCGTACATCGCGGAGTCGCCGTGGGGAACCAGCAGACCGTTATAAAGTTGCCTGTTCATCCAGAAGGATGTGTTCTGCCACAGCAGGGCGGCGGCCAGAAGGAGCAGCAGCGGGGCGGCCGGTGTCAGTTTCCGTCGCCAGGCATGGGTGCCTGAGGAATCAGCGTCGGCTGTTGTCGACGGATCCGTGAGTATCGTCAGGCAGCCGGATGCAGCCAGAGCCAAACTGATACCTGCGGTCGCTGGGGCTGCGGCAATGAGCAGGCTGGTGAGACTGTCGGTTGGCAGGAGCGGGGCAACGAACCACAGCAAACTCCAGCCAGCGGAAAAACCTGCCGCAGGAAGCAGCGCAGTTGCCCAGCCGGCGATTTTTCGAGTGCGACTGTGGTGCAGGGACGCAGGAGAACGCAGGAGCGACCTTAGGATGGGGGCAAGCAGACAGATTCCGAGGACGGCGAACGCACGCAGAAGAATTGCTGTGAAGGGCTGATCAAAACGGCGCCCGCCGATGATGGAAGGGGTCCATGAACCACCGAGCAGGGAGACGACGTCGGCCTGAATATCGCCGGGCCACAACTGGCTGCTGAGCTGACGATCGTTGAGCAGCATCCAGATCTGCAGTGTCCAGGCAAGACAGGAGACAGCAGTCAGGAGCAGGTGGCGCAGAAGAGCAGTGCCGGTCTGTCTGGGGGTCATGTGGGTGGAGTTTGAGTGGACATGAAGGGAGGACGGAGCAGGGGTTGGGGCTGGGACGATAATAATGCAAAGGGATGGCTTTGGGGAGTGAGTTCATTAAGGTATGCATGTGTATGCTTTTAAGGTTGAGAGGGAATGTGCTCTCCCGGGAACGTCAGCTTTCCTGATAAAAGCAATTCCACTGCAGGTGGTCCGGTTGCAGGATGTGTGTTCGGATGCTAAGAACGTTCTTAGTGGATCAGTCGCATGGACGTGCATCCGAACACACACAGGATTGTATTCAGGTCAACAACAACCAAGGATCAGATCAATGGCGAAGCGTGCCGCCGCGGCAAAGGACGGCGTCAATGTGACTCGGGAAGTGCAGGCGATTGTCGAAGGCAATACAAGCATCCGGGGTCCTGAAGTGCTGACGGTACTCAAAGAAAAATTCCCGAACGTCACCTTCAACACCAACAGTGTTCAGGTCGCATTCGCGAACGCACGTCGCAAGCTGGGATTGACACGGGTGCTGGCCCGTCGTCCGCGAAAGAAGGCACTGCTGGCACGCCGGCCTCGCCTGGCCACCGGAATTCCGGCAGCCCCGGCGGCCGCTCCCACAACAAGTGCTCCGGCTTCCGACATGATGGCGACCCTGCAGGCCGCTCGCAATCTGCTCAAGGCAGCCGGCGGCGATATCTCCGTCGCTAAGGAAGCTCTCGGGCTTGTCGCATCGCTGCAGATGGGCTGAAGTCCACGAATAAACCATCGCGGATCAGCAGAGGACTGGCTTACAGCCAGTCCTCTTTTTTTATGATCAGCGTCCGGCAGAACTTCCAATACGTGTCTGCCTGGCCAGTGCCGGCTGAATCACCTGAACCATCGCCGCAGTGTCCAGCGGAAGATTAATGAACCGCTGCACTGCTTCAGCGGTACCGTGCGGGTCCAGCAGGCATTGTCTGTATTCCAGGGGCAGCACGGGAATGTTGCGGGCCGCCAGCAGCCTCCTCAAAGTCCTGATCTGCTCCTGCCATGCTGCAGCGATCTGTTCTGTCGACAGAGTATTCGGGGCGTGCCCAAGCCGCGCCAGCATATCCTGCTGCGAACGCAGGATTTCCGGAATATCGCGGAGCATCAGAATCACACCGTAGCTGAGTTCAGGAATCAGGGGCAGATGTCGCACAAGCGGTGCGACGACTTTGACCGCGCTGCCCTTAATTGAGGGCACCCACGAATTATCAAGGTGCAGTCGAGTGACCCGCTGATCTTCGTGGTAACCGGCCATGTTGCTTTCGTCCGCCGGGCGAAATTCGTCGGAAACAATCGAAACACCTCCAGCCTGCAGCACCTGCATCATCATTGAAGTGCCGGAACGTGGAAGTCCGGAAACAACCAGAATGGACTCGCTGAGGGGCCGGCGAAGCGTTTTGGGGAGTTCGGGGTGCTGTTCAATTGCAGGCCGGCTGACCGCCACCGCAAAACGACGCACCGGACGCAGGTTTTCCATGCGGGGAACAACTGCCGTGCGATTGCGGGCCTGCTCACGCGCTTCGCTGGCCTGATTCCGCAGGCGGGCAGCGTATTCGTGGTCCTGGAGCCGATTTTCGACCAGCATCGCCAGTCGCTGCAGGGCGGGGATATGGGCCGGGTTCAGGGCGATCGTCATTTTCAGGGCCTCAGCGGCCTCCATGGGGCGGCGAAGGCGGACGAGGGCGATGGCCAGCAGATAATGGGCATCTGCCGTGCCGTGCTGGAGTTCGATGGCATCGAGCGCGTAGTGCAGGGCCTGCCCGGGATTGCTGCGGGCGAGCATGCAGCGGGCCATTCCCAACAGCGCGTTGACGTTATCGGGTTCGATCGCCAAAACCTTGCGGAAAGCGTCCAGAGCCGTGGAATAGTCATGCAGCCTTGACTGAACGACGCCCAGACGGGTCAGCAGCATCGGATTGCCGGGACTGAGGCAGAGAGCGTTCTGGAGTGGTTGGACAGCTTCCTCCGGGTGACCTGCTGAAAGGAGTTGTCCAGCGCGAAGATAATCGGCAAGCACGGGGCTGAAGGCAGGCATGGGCCGAGCCTTGGCAGGTTGCGGATCAGTGGGTGCGGCATGCACCGTGCCAGACTGTTCCAGGAGTCTGGCGACTTCACCTGTACGCCCCAGCGCCTGCAGGGTCTGGACGAGTGTAAAGCGGAATCGAGTTTCGTCCGGATGACGTTCGACGAGCGGTCCAAGGATCGCGGCCGCGTTGACAGGACAGCATGCATCCAGCCACGAAAGTGCCAGATTGTAATCGCGTTCCTGAAGACAGATTTCGTAATCGCGTCTTGCTTCGCCGGTTGGAGCAGCGACATAACCCAGATCGATCAGACGATCCATGGCTGCCGTCGCCTGCTGCGGACTTTCAGTGTCCTCCGTCGGCAGACTGCCATCTTCGCCCTCGACCTGATCCCATGATGGGATTGTCTTCACGGGGGCTGAATCTTTCAGCGCGCTGAGCATTGGAACACCATCCATGTCACTGCCGACCGGAAGTCCAAGAAGATGCAGGATGGTGGGGGTGATATCAAGAATGGAGGCTCCACGCAGGGTTTCGCCAGCGCGGATCCCCGGACCGCTCATCACCAGCATCCCCTGCCGACGATGCTCGATCGCCGGTCCCCCGTGGCCCGCGGTCTCGGGAACGCGGCGATGGTCGCAGTGGAAACCATGATCCGAGACGAGAATGAAAACGGTATCGGGGCCGGCGAGGTGCAGAATATAGCCCAGCATCAAGTCGTGGAATCGATAGGCCGCTTCCACGACCCCGGAAAACAGGCGGAAGTCATCCTCGTGGATCCATGCTGGTTTCGGGGGATGAAAGCGAATGAAATTATGGCAGATCTGATCGATGGCATTGAAGTAGACGGCATTCAGGCCTGCGGGTTCCAGCTGCATCAGAGCGGTTGCAGCGGCCTGTACGGACGCCGCCTGAGCAACTGCTGCAGCCAGCTTACTGACGAGAGGATTGGAGGGATCGAGATTCCTGATGTCAGGTATGAACGTCTTCAGAATCGATTCATCCAGCTCCTGCGGATGCAGGCGAAGCTCTTTCAGGGGGCCGCACAGCCGTGGCGGATGCACTGAACCCGTCGGGGCAGACCAGGTCGACTGTCCAGGTGGTGGCGGGTCAAGGAATTCGCCGGAAACCATGCAGCCACTGATTGGCTCAGCGGGAAATGACGGCCACCATGCGGTGACATTTGAACGAATGCCAGCCAGCTGAAGGATGTTCCAGAGTGCGCGGGTGGAGCGCGAGTGCGGCGAAACCGGCCTGACGCCGCAGGGCGTTCGCGGATCTGGCTCGGTGAAGCCAAGGATCCCATGTCGAAACGGGCGTTTGCCTGTGGCGATGGAGGTCCAGAGCATGGGGGACAGCGCGGGTGAGAGCGTTGTCAGATTTCCTCGTGCGCCACTGGCGATCAGCCGCTGCAGGTTGGGCATTTTGCCCGCAGCCAGCAGCGGATCCGCGATTTTCCAGTCGGCTGCATCCCAGCCTATGAGCACAATTTTCGGGCGAGAACTGTTTGACATGCTGTAAATCCAGTTGGATGGTGAGTTCGTCTGGGGAACGCGGTGTCCGGAGAGTTCCTATGCGGCGGGCTGTGACTCAACTGCCACTTCGCCTGAGCGGTGACGGCGACGATAGCGGACGATGCCAGCAGCGCCGACGGCGAGTAGTCCCAGGGACGATGGTTCAGGAACGGTTTCCTGCGGCTGCAGTGGGTCACGGCCATCGCCGGCATAGACGGTGCCGGTTGAGTAGTACCAGTCAAGAATGTTGTAGCTGGAGTAATCAGCTGCAATTGACTCGATGAAGATCCATCCGGAATAAATTGGACCTGTGGGATTCTCGCGGAAAGCAAAGCCGACAAAGCCTTCAAAATTGGTGCCGTTATTGTTGAAGTTTCCATTCGGATCGCCCGTCGGGTTATCGAACTGAAACAGATAGCCAGCGGTGTAGTCTGTGGCTCCGCCAGCACCAAGGATCGCGGCGCCGTCGATCTGGTCTCCTTCGATATAGCGTCTTAAAGCAGCACCATAGTAATAATCGGTGCGTAAACCGGCCTGCAGCTGCGTCGTGTCGCCGAGCGTAGAGAATTTGAGCTCTGACGGAACAAAGCCATTGATGTCCAGTTGGGCCGCCCAAATGAAGCCACTCCTGGGGTTTTCTCCAGACTGCAGGGGCGGGTCAAGAATGAAATTGAAGTTCCCCGCGATTCCAAGGTTCCAGTCGCTGGGGACAAGTTCATCAGTGACCTGAACGGAATTCTTGGATGGGTCAAAGTATTCGTGGATTGGATCTGCGACTGCCTCATGTCCACTGGCAGCCCATGCGGCGCAGGCACCTACATAGGCGCTGACGCGAAGTTTCCCGGATGCTGAAAATTGTGTGCGTGATTTCATGCTGCGAACTCCATGGTTTTACTAAGTGCCAGTCAGGGATGGATCTGGAAGTCTTTAGCGGGCGCTGAAATCGTCTCCCGTCAGTGACTCACTGACGGTGGCCGATGTTACACGTTTGCAACGTGGTTTAAGCCCCCGGGCGTGGCCGTCAGAGTAAGCAGGGCCTTCTCAGGCGACAAAGTCTTTGCGATCCGGAGCCGTGGGTTTTGCGGAACGACCGTTCATTTTGTCGATCCTCCGCAAAGGTGCAGGCTGTTGCATTTTGTCCATGATTGCTGACGCAGCGCTGCTCGTCAGGGACTGCTGAACACGGGTGTTTACGCCCTGGCTTTTCGCCTGACTGCGGTTTTTCCTGCGTATGCCGGATGACTGCACGACGCGGTGTGGCGTTGAACCTGCGTGGCAGAAATGCAACCCGGACCCGGCAACACGCCAAAACTCGGATCGATGACGTCCCAAATGCGAGAAGGAATTGACTGGGACAAAACACAATCCGGAGGCAGCTGGTGGCAGTCTCACGGATGCGAGCGGGAGGTTCTGCAGGGATTGTTTCGAGGCTGCGGGCTGTCACACCTGTCAGCAGTGTTGGCCACTGTCACTCAGGATTCGGCAGAATCCACCGAAAAGAATTTGCGAATTGGAAAAAGCGAGGTCGATGTGTGGAAGGGTGGAGGCGGACGGATCCGCGCCGGGTGGTGAGAGGCTTTCCGCTGGAGAGTTTTCGAATGGCGCGCTGGAACGTTTCATGGCTGAAGTCGGTAGCGATTCTGTCCCTCGGACTTGCCGTGGGCGGACATCTGGATTCGCTGCCGCTGGGTTCCGCGGCGCGGGCGGTTCCGGGCGAGGGTTTAACGGAGCCGGGCCTGGGCGAGGCCGGTTTGAATCTGCTGCAGATTGAAGGTCACATTTCTGAGGTTGCGTCGCGGGTGGTGCCGTCGGTGGTGCACATCCAGGCGGTGCGGATGGAAAATGAGCGTCGGGTGGAAGAGACCGGCTCTGGAGTTCTGATGCGCACTGCAGCAGCCCGCGGCTTGTACGTCGTGACCAATCAACACGTGGTCCGAGGTGCCGAGGCAGCGGGGATCGATGTGGTTCTGCATTCGGGAGCCAGCGTCCATCCACAGCGGGTGTATCGGGATACAGAGAGCGACCTGGCGATTCTGCAGATCCCTGACAGTGGCGAGCCGTCGGCAGCCTGGGGTGACAGTGATCTTGTGGATATTGGTCATTTTGTGCTGGCGGTGGGGAGCCCGTTTGGGTTGAGTCAGTCTGTGACACTGGGAATTGTGAGCGCCAAGGGACGTCGGGATCTGTCGCTGACCGCGGATCATTCCGTGACGAATCAGGACTTTCTGCAAACGGACGCCGCCATCAATCCGGGGAACAGTGGCGGTCCATTGATTGACGTGCGTGGTCGGGTTGTGGGAATCAACACCGCAATCGCTTCAAACGGCGGCGGTAATGAAGGAATTGGGTTCAGCATTCCCAGCAATCTTGCGGCGCGGGTGTTTGAACAGCTGGTGGTGCACGGACGGGTTCGCAGGGCATATCTGGGGGTTGAGCTGGACAACGACTTCAATCAGTCCACAGCGCAGCGACTGGGTCTTGATCGCAGCCGCGGGGCGCGAATCATGCGCGTCTACAATGTTCAGAACAGCCCGGCGAATCGTGCGGGTCTGAGAATCGATGATGTGATCGTGAGTTTTAACGGTGTGGAAATCGAGGATGAAAACCACCTGATCAACCTTGTCAGTTTATCGGAGGTGGGAACGGCGGTGGACATGGAGCTCATGCGGGGAGGGCGTCGTCTGCGAGTGCAGGTGCAGCTGACGGATCGTGAGATGTACCGCCAGACGGAGGATCCACGGACGTCCTTCAATACTCGGTGAGCTGGGGCGGCGGGCTGGATTTCCGCGGTGATTCTTCGATAATCCGCCGCAGTCCGGCAGAAAGTCTGTCGGAAGATATCAGACCGACGGATTTTAAAACCGGGACACAAGATGACGGACAGCGTCCGAGCAGGAGAATCGGCGGCGGAATTGCGGCGAAAACCGTGGCCGATGGATCCGCAGCTTCGTGATATCCAGCCTGGCGGTGGCGTGATCATCCGTCTGGAGCAGTTGTGGGGCGGGGTCCGCCGACGATTGCTGAAGACTTTTTGCAGCCGTTATGTGCAGCAGATGGCCGCGTGTCGACGGGGGTCCTTCAATCCATGTCCTCACGAGGTGCTGGACCCGCGGGACCTGAAGTTTCACCGCAATCAGGGAGGCTGGTACTGGGATGCGGCGGACGACCCGTTCAGCTGGCGTGATCGACTTCCCTTCGCCCGCGTGGGTCTCGCAGAACTGCTGGTGATGACGCTGGTCGCGTCGGGAATTTGTGGATTGGCTGCCGGGCTGTCCGCGAGGTCTGAGGGGCTGCTGTCATGGGTTTGGGGGCTGATCAGCGTTTCTGCAGCGGTTGTTGGAGTCCTGATTGCGTGGTTCTTCCGCAATCCGCGCCGTGATGTCCCGGCCGAACCGGGACTTGTCGTCTCACCCGCCGACGGCACAATCGTTGAAATTGAAGATCTGCCGTTCGATGATTATGTCGGCGGGCCAGCTCGAAAAATCGGAATTTTCCTGTCGATCTTCAACGTGCACATCAATCGGTCGCCCGTGG
>JBEIEK010000015.1:0-36088 GCA_040382995.1 Planctomycetaceae bacterium | reverse complement strand
GACTTCAGAAAACGGCAGTCAGCAACGGATGGGAGCAGCACCGACTCCGACAAGCCCACAGTCGGCGGGGACTGTCCCCGCAACATCGGCTCTGCGGCAAGGGCTGAGAGGAGGGCCAATTGTGCCGAATCTACGGGCGCTGGCGACTGGATCGGTTACTCCGAAGGAGGCGATTGAAGTACTCAGGCCGCAAACACCGCGAGCCGGAACCAAACGGGGACAGTCCACGCGGACTTCAGAAAACGGCAGTCAGCAACGGATGGGAGCAGCACCGACTCCGACAAGCCCACAGTCGGCGGGGACTGTCCCCGCAACATCGGCTCTGCGGCAAGGGCTGAGAGGAGGGCCGATTGTGCCGAATCTACGGGCGCTGACGACTATGTCGGTCGCGCCGCCGTTCGGGAATACCTGTGCGTTCACCGGACGGGAGCGGGGTCCGGATGCGAATCGCGATCAGCTGTACAGGGCTCGGCATTTTTCGAGGCGGCTGCCTTTGCTGTCGGTGACAGCGAAAGTGGCTTCGCCGTGCATGGTGACTCCGGCGTATCGTCCATCTTTGGCCATGATGTAGAAATTGATGCCGAAATCCGGCCGGCCTTCGCGATCGCGAAGTCGGGGTTCCGTGGTCCTGGCGATGCGACTCAGGATTTCCATGCCGGCTTCTTCCGGGGAGGCGCCTTGTCGCATGAGTTCGACAGCGGCGAAGGAGGAGAGATTCTGCAGGTTGGCTTCTCCACGTCCGGTGCTGCCACAACTGCCGACGGTGTTGTCCACATAGAGCCCTGCTCCAACAATCGGGCTGTCACCAACTCGACCGGGAATCTTGAATGCCATGCCACTGGTGGTGGTGGTACAGGAGAGGTCGGCGGCCGCGTTGAGGGCACTGCAGTGGATGGTACCGGTGGGGCGTCGGAATCGCAGTCGGCCACTGTCACCTGTCGTCACGGAGTTTCTGCGGAAGAAGGATTCAACCGCGGCGTTCGCCGGTTCGGGTTCAGGCAGCCAGTCGTCTTCGGTGCTGAGTCGTTCCTTCCAGCGGAGCCAGATCTGACGGGCGTTTTCGGTGAGCAGGTTTTCTTCGTGGAAACCGTGTGCGCGAGCGAATTCGAGTGCTCCTGCGCCAACGAGCAGCACGTGGTCGGTGCGCCGCAGCACTCGCAAAGCCACCTGGGCCGGGTGGCGGATGTTCTGCAGCGCGGCCACCGCACCGGCTTTGTGTGACGGCCCATGCATCACGGCCGCATCAAGTTCCACGACGCCACGTTCGTTGGGCAGGCCCCCATAACCGACGCTTGTATCCAGCGGGTCATCTTCAACAATTCCCACGCCGGCAACCACAGCATCCAGCGTATCCTGGCCTTCGAGGATCAGCTGATAGGCGCGCCGAGTGGCTTCAAGTCCGTTTCCGGAAGCAATGACGCGAATCTCAGCTGCCTGATCAGCCGCCGCAGCATTTGCCGCAGCCCCTGCAGCCACCACACCCGCCGCGTGCAAAACTTTCCGCCGCGATACTCCCGACATATCTTGTCCCCCGAAACGAAATGGATTTTTGTTAACACGGACGACCGGAGCATTTCAGCAGTTTACCTGCTGGGCTGTGAAATGGCAGCGCAGCCAGCGAATGGTCAGCCAGTGGCACACCAGCGTTCAATTGCGCGAAGGTACAACCGGGTTCCCAGTTCCAGCTGTTCAAGGCTGATCCACTCGTCATCGGTGTGCGCCTGTGCGATGTCGCCGGGGCCGAAGACGACCGGGCAGGAGAGCTCTGTCAGCACACCACCATCAGTACCGTAAGCCACAGTTTCCGGGGTTGTCCCGCCACTCAGCTGCAGTAACTCTCGAACAAACGGCGCATCTGGCGGTGTAAAGAGCGGTTCACCGGAGAACAGCACGTCGAATTCCAGTCCGTGGCGTTCTGCACATTCCCGAAGTCGCTGCACCACACCTTCTGACTGCTGACCAGGCATCGGGCGGAAATACAACGTACACTCCGATCGCGGCGACGTGATGTTGGACGCCGTATTGGGATCTGTGATCAGCAAATTCATGGTGGGCGTAGGCGGAGTAAATCGGTCATCGCACCATTCCGGTGCGTGCTGCATCTGCTGATTCACCAAAGCTGCTTCCTGCAGGAAGGGAATCAGGGCAAAGTTTGCATTGATTCCCAATCCAGTACTGGAATGAGCCGCCCGCCCCCGCGAAACTGCGCGAAGGGTTCGTCCACCTTTATGAGCGTGCACGACGCGAAGGCAGGTGGGTTCACCGATAATCGCGCGGGAACGCGTCTCTACAATCTCGCGATACATCCGCGACGCTGAAGCTACATGGCGGGCACCGTGCATGCCGATCTCCTCATCGGCCGTGAGCACAATCCAGAGCGGTGCATGCAGCGGCGCGTTGATGGAAGCCGCCGCGGCCAGCATACAGGCGACGGGTCCCTTCATGTCACAGGATCCGCGGCCGTAGACGCGACCGTCACTGATTTCCGCGGACCACGGCCCCGCACCCGGATGATTCCATGACGCCGCAGGTACCACATCGGTGTGGCCAAACCACGCCAGCCCGGTGCCACTGGAGGGTCCGCGGCGCCCAACGACATTGCTTTTCAGCACCCCGCGCGCGTCCGTGTAATTGACTCGCTCTGTATCGAAACCCAGTCTCCGCAGCCAGTCTTCGGCCTGATCGGTCACGGCCACGTTGGATTCGGAACTGACACTGGGAAAGGCAATCAATTCCCGCAGATAATCCAGAACCGTCATACTGCACCATCAACTCGCCGGCGATTTTGAGAAACGTCCGCAGAACATCGCGGCGGGGACTATAGCGAAGGTCACCGGGAAAGTCTCTGTAAACCAGTTCAGCCTGAGTGACAACTGCGGTACTGGTGCAGAAAAATCCCGGCTGAAACGGCGACATTCAGCGAATCTGTGCCATTGAGCATGGGAATCGTGAGCCGCGCGTTCAGGCACCCCTGCACACCGCGCGAGATCCCGTCGTATTCATTGCCAAACACCAGCACTGTGCGAGGTGCGAAGGAGTATTCAGAGAGCCGCTGTGCGGCGGGATCAAGGAGCGTACCGGCGATGGTCATACCATGATTTCTGGCAAGCTCCTGCAGGAGTGCTTCCGGATTGGCGGTCTCCATCACCGGCAGAAACAGGCCGTTACCCATGGAGACACGCAGCACGCGTCGGGAAAACGGATCAGCCGACCCCGGCCCGAAAATGACTCCAGCCGCCCCAAAAGCCGAGGCAATGCGAATAATCGCGCCCACATTTTCCGGATCGGTGATGCGGTCTCCGGCCACCACCAGCGCCGGACCTGTTGCCGGGAGCCACTGTTCGAGAGCCATTGGTGGGCGACGGATCGCACTGGCCATTACCCCACAGTGAAAAGCAAAGCCCACAAGTTCTTCCGCAAGCTCCTGTCTGAGCCGATACACCGGGACATCAACAGGCAGTCGCGATTGGAAGCTGGCAAATTTGCGGTCACTGATCACCACGCTGGACACTGCAAAGCCACTCCGCAGCACTCGCTCTACCACCGTCGGACCTTCGGCAATGAAGATCCGGGCGTCGCGAGTGGCGTTTGTGGATTTCAGATTTCGATAGACGTCCAGCCGCGGGTCGTCCAGTTGCTCGATGCGCTCCGGTTCCATCCATCATCCTTCGCGGTGCGGACAGAATTACTGACCGGGCTTGCGGACACCGACGGTCAGCAACAGATTGGCCCACAGGGCCTGGTCGCCCGTCTGGATGGTGAGCACGTGGTCGCGGGAGTCGACGGCATCGTAGAACTGCCAGCGTGAAATCGGCTGCAGTTCGATCTGCAGACCGGCACCGGAAAGAATTGAGCGGTACTCGGACCAGACCGGCGGATCGTGTGGCAGGCGGTACGGATCATCCTCTGGCATACCCATGGTGTTGACGGCTTCAACGGGTATGGCGGTGAGCAGGACTTTGAGCACCTGTGCAACGGTGACAAGTCCAGGAGCCAGATTCAGGCTGACCAGTTCTGCCTTTGGGCCGATTGCGGAGGAGGCTGGATAGTTGCCGTCTGCAATCAGGACTTTGGCACTGTGGCCGGCCCGGGCGAGCACTTCAGAGATGCGGGGATGAATGAGTTGCGATGTGAGCATGTGATTGAGGCTTTACGGGCGGGGCGTGAGGGTTTGCTGTCATGACTGATGCGGTTCGCGATGATAGCGTAACTCTGCAAAAAATTCACCACACAACGAACAACTGTTTCACAATACTTTGCCACTCAGTGTTGATTTATGAAAAAGAGTTTCCGCGATGATGACTGATGGCCAGTCCAAGAGTCGTTTGCGGTCTTTCGCTATTGTCAATTCCGATTTTCAACGCCATGATTGCGGGAGCAAAAAATGATCGCTCACGCTGACAGCAGCGATGGTTGGAGGTGCCATGGTTACGGTAATCATTCCAGTTCTGAATGAGTCTCAAACCATTCAGTACGTCGTTAACTTTGCGATGCAATCCGCCGGGGTCACAGAGGTCATCGTGGTGGACGACGGATCCATCGATGGAACTCCGGAAATCGCAGCATCTTCGGGTGCGCGAGTAATCACCAGTACGCTGCTTGGAAAAGGTGCCTCGATGAGCGATGGCATACAGGCAGCAACAAATGAGTACCTCGTGTTTCTTGACGGAGATCTCTCCTCGCTCCATCCAGAGCTTGTCGCTCTAATGATACAGCCGCTGCAGGATGAGACCGCCGATTTTGTTAAGGCTCAATTCTCCCGCACTGCAGGGCGAGTGACAATTCTGACAGCCCGCCCGCTTTTGCAGACATTTTTCCCTGAGCTTAACCATATCGAACAGCCACTGGGCGGAATTATTTCCGGTCGTCGATCACTGCTGCGAAAGCTCACGCTCGAAACAGACTACGGAGTGGATGTCGGATTGTTGATCGACGCGGTACAGTCGGGCGCCAGGATCGCTCAGGTAAGTATTGGCCGAATCGAGCACGACAGCCAACGCCTTGAGGTGCTTGGCGACATGGCGCGACAGGTGTCGCGGGCAATCCTGCATCGTGCCTCGCGGTACGGTCGCCTGAGTGCCAGGCAAGTTGAGGAGGTTGAGGAAATTGAACGCAGCAGCCAGATTGAACTGGGCAGTTTACTTACTCGCGTCAGTGGAGCCCACAACCTTGCGATCTTCGACATGGACGGAACACTGGTCCGCGGACGATTTGTCGAATCGCTGGCCCGGCGCATCAATTGCCAACGAGCACTCGAACAATTTCTGGACAATCCAAATTACACATCAGAGCAGCGAATGCAGCATATTGCTGCGATATTCGCCGGGGTCCCAAAGCAGATCTTCGAGGATGTGGCATCCAGACTGGAACTCATGCCGGACGCACGTGAGTTGATTGTGCGGTTGCGATCACGTGGCTATCGCGTGGGAATCATCAGCGACAGCTATTTTGTGGCAACAGAGATTATCCGCAGAAGGGTGTTTGCGGATTTCAGCATCGCGCACCTGATGCGGTTTCGCGAAGGCGTAGCGACAGGTCGCGTGACTGTCAGTTCCGCCATGCGGCATCCGTTTGGATGTCGTGAACACGCTGTCTGTAAACAAAATGCCCTGCTGCACCTCGGTCAGCAATTGCAAATGACGCCGGATCGCATCCTGGCGGTGGGAGACGGATTACCTGACTGCTGCATGTTTGCCGCAGCCGGAGTTTCGGTTGCTTTTCAGCCGAAGAGCCCCGAAGTGGCAAATGCCGCAGACTTCGTAATTCACGACAACCTCATTCAAATCGAGACGCTGCTGGGCGTTCCTGATTGACTTCGCCCTGAAGCTCAGCAGGCAACCTCTCCTGTTAGTACGGCCGACAGTTTTCAGAAGAATCTATCGTCTGCGGATCAAGAGGCGCTCCGTCCCGATACACACCCAGCCGGAAATCAAAGGTCCTCAAGAAGCGTATTCACCTGTGCCCCTCAAGCCAGCCCAGCTCGCCCGCCACTCCAAACCGCAGCGGCTGATCCTGGACATACTGTTTGCCGAGCTGCAGCGCCAGTTCTGCCCGCGCGAGTTCATAACCAAGGTAGAAGGCGTGTGCAGCGTCCACGGGAGCGGCAGGTCGGTTGGCTGCTGCGGCTTTCTCGGCCGCCGAAAAAAGAGTGAATGGGTCGAGGCCATGCCAGTGACCATCGCTGTTCATCAGATGCAGTTCACCCTGTTCTGCATGGATCCGATAATTGGGGTCGGTCAGTGCCTCGGCCAGTTCCGTGAGTGCTGGCAGAGAGAGATTTCTGAGCCGGGAGTCGCGGAGCATGACGAGTCGTGCATCGAGGTGCTTGGGGATGGTCCGCGCGGTAATGGCGTGATGCACAAGTCTGCGTGCGAGGTCGAATTCAGCCACAGCGGTGCGGCACCAGTTTGCCACCTGCGTGGTGAGAATACTTTGAATGCCCAGCTCTTCACAGAAGGCGGCCAGCACCAGATTGACCCCGACTGAGTCCACTTCGGAAAGCTCGGTGACATTCCCCACACCCATCAGCATGGATCGCTGCGGGTGCCGACGACGCACTTCCTGATAACGCCCGAGCGACGCAGCAAAACCCATCCCGATGGGTTCGAGAATTGGATCGAGCCGAAAACTGCAGCCGAGCTGATCAAGGCGGTCAGCAAGTCGGTCGAGGGAATCGAGGTCCTGCGGGGCGTCGGGGATAGCCACGACTTCAACCCCCAATTGTGCGACCCAGTCGACATTGCCATGGTTGCAGCTGAGAATGAGCTCTGCGCCGGCTGCTACTGCCTGTTCAACTTCGCTGCGGTCAAAGCTGTCGATGGAAACACGCAGTCCGTGAGATTTGAGCAGCCCTACAATCTCAGCAATGCGGGGGCTGCTTTCCCCTGGAACACCCCCCACATCAATAATATCCGCGCCGGCTTTGGCCAGCGATTGAGCCTGTTCGAGGATCTCTTCGAGTGGCATGCGGGTTGCGTGGTTAATCTCAGCCACGATTTCGATCGACCAGCGGCTGAGGTCGGCCGTGCGGCGTTTGCCGGTCCCGAAGAATTCCGGGAGCTCATACAGATCACGAGGGCCTGATTCAAAGGGTTTGCCGAAGTGCCGGGACAGGTCATCGATGTCCCCCTGGCACCACCCCGGAAGAATCACGCGGTCGACGTCTGCTGGAACGCTGAGTCGGCGTTTGAGCAGATTGGTGTGAAGCAGAGCGGCAACCTGAATTCCTGGAACCGTAATTTCCCAGGTGAAGCCCGCCTGCGGCGCGATGCCCGCCAAAACCTCCTTCAGGCTTGACTCGGCCAGTCGCCCGGTGACAAACAGCAGCCTTTGTCCACGAACATCCCGCATGGCGATTCTCGGCACTAGCGCACTGCTCCGCCGTTCACATTGATCACCTGTCCGGTAATAAAACCGGCATCGCTGCTGAGCAGGAAACGGGCGAGCCGGGCAATGTCGTGGGGTTCGCCCCAGCATTTCAGAGGTGTTTCACTGAGCACTCGCTGTTGCCAGTAATCGCTGGCGGTTTCGCCCCACGCTGTGCGAATCCAGCCTGGGGCGATGCAGTTGACGCGAACGAGCGGTGCGAGGCTGAGTGCAAGAGATCGGGTAAAGCCCATGACGGCATTTTTGGCTGCGGCGAAGAGTTCACCGCTGTCGCCTTCCATACCCCGATCAGACTGATCCCAGCCAATCGTCAGAATACTGCCGCCGCCGGAATCCCGCAGATGACGGCCGGCAGCTTTGGACAGTTCGATGGTACCGATGAGATCGGTTTGCAGGAGCGCCTGCAGTTTCTGACTGAATGAGGCGCTGCGGAGCTCGGTAGTGAGCAGGTCAGCGCCGGCATTGCAGATAACTGCGTGAAGCGATCCGGACTGCAGGGCTGTGTCGAGCAGTTTGCGGCGGTCGTCGGCATCGCCGACGTCGGCGGCAATGACATCGGCACGGCGCCCCAGCTGACGGACTTCAGAGGCCACAATGGCGGCGCGTTCCAGCGACTGGCGGCAGTTGATCACGATGTCGGCTCCGGCGAGCGCACATTCAAGCGCCATCGCCCGGCCGATTCCGCTGGATGAGCCGGTGATCAGAATTCGCTGACCGCTGAGTGATGCAAATGTCATGGAGAAAGGTTATCGTGCGAAGCCGGCTGAATGAAGCTCACCAACCCTCGAAATCTGCCCACCATATCTTCTTTTCCCGGAAAGCCAACCCGTGATTGCACAATTCCGCCTCGCCAGACTGCTCTCTCTCTGCCCTGCCCTGCTGCTGACCGCCACAGCGGCGCTCACCGCAACCACGGCCACGGCAGACGAACCCGCCCGGCAAATCCGCGTCGGTATGATCGGCCTCGATACCTCACACTGCCTGGCATTCTCTGAATTGCTCAACAAAGCTGGCGACAACCCCGAATTGGCCAACTGCAAAGTGACGCTGGTTTACCCCAAAGGAAGTCCGGATATTGAAAGCAGTGTGCGTCGAGTCCCCGAATACACGGTGAAGATCAAGGCACTGGGAGTGGAGGTCGTTGAAGACCTGGACGCCATGATCAGTCAGGTGGACGCGGTACTGCTGGAAACCAACGACGGTCGCCCGCATCTTGAGCAGGCATTTCCCGTGCTCAAAGCGGGCAAGCCTTTGTTCATTGACAAACCCGTCGCAGGCTCGCTGGCCGATGCCATTGCCATCTATGAAATCGCCGCCCATTTCAAGACTCCGGTCTTCAGTTCTTCTTCACTGCGATTCGCTGCTGCGGCTCAAGCCGTTCGCAAAGGTTCAATCGGCGACGTCACCGGCTGCGATGCCTACTCCCCCTGCAGTCTTGAAGCCACTCACCCGGACCTGTTCTGGTACGGCATTCATGGCTGCGAAACTCTGTTTACCGTCATGGGCCCCGGCGTCCAGACGGTAACTCGCGCGGGCACAAAGGACTTTGATCTTGTCACCGGTGTCTGGAAGGATGGCCGCATTGGAACATTTCGCGGGATTCGCAGCGGCAGTGGCGGCTATGGCGGAACGGCCTTCGGCACCAAAGGTGTTGCACCGGTGGGTCCCTATGACGGCTACAAGCCACTGGTTGTGGAGATCGTCCGCTTCTTCCGCAGCGGCACACCACCAGTTTCTGCGGAAGAAACGATTGATCTTTACGCCTTCATGGAAGCTGCTGATGAAAGCAAACGCCGCGGTTACACGCCCGTGCAGGTGGCCGAGGTGATTGCCAAAGCCCGCGCAGCCGCGACAGCTCGTACGGCCGAACTGCTGAAGAAGTAGTCCCGAAGTCAGAGGTTCCGTGCAGACCAGATGCGAGCAAGGTCCACGGTGACGAGGGGAACGACCTTCATGGTGATGGACGTCGTTTCGATCGTCTCAGCGTAGTGTCCGTCCTGCAGAGACAATTGCAGGATCTGTTGCCTGTCCGGATCGACAATCCAGTACTCCGGGATGCCGGCGTGTTCGTAGAGCCGGCGTTTGATTTTCAGGTCGTAGTCCTGGTTCGACGGAGAAAGGATTTCAACCACTAGACTCGGAACACCTCTGAGCCTTGAGGGCGTCAGGATGTTTTTACGGTCCGACGTAATGACAACAAGGTCGGGCTGAACGATGTCATGATCGGACAACTGCAGGTCCAGGGGTGCATAGAGGACACATCCAAGTCCGACCAGTTCGATCTGCGAAAAAAGCTGAAAGTAAAGGTATCCGGAGACCCTCTGGTGAGACGGTTTCGGGGCGGGGTTCACGAAGTGCTCTCCGTCGATGATCTCGTGCCGATTGCCGTCCGCTGGAATGGCAGCATAAGCATCGTAATCCCAGCGCGGTTTGACGGCTTTTTCAGCGATGGACATAGCCAGCAACTCCGCAGTGACCACAGATTGAACGATGCTGGATTCTACTCCACACCCTGACAAGGAGCAAGTTGAAATCGCCTGCACCCCTGGCTTGAATGTGGAATGTTTTTTTTCCCACACAGGAACCTGCAAATGTTTACTTCACGTCGACGTTTCCTGCAGACAACCGCTGCGGCCTCGGCGACCATGCTGCAGCCCGCATGGTCCGCCTCCCGTCCGCTGCTGAACGCACCGCTTCAGCAGGCTCCATCGGGTGAACGGCCCGCGCAGGATCCCACACTGAAACTGCTCTTTCCCCGTGCCCGGATTCCGGCGACCTTCATCATTGATGATTCGACCTGCCTGGTGAACATGGGGCATTTCGGGATCCCTCAGTTTCAGGCCTGCTACCCGGATCGCCCCGTCTACCAGAAACCCTGGCAAACGTTTCCTCGCGAGATACCCGATTCATTCGTTCGCGAGTTCGCCGAATGGTGCGGTGAGAATGGCGTGAAGGGTAAGTACAGCATTGTGCCTTATCCGGCCTGCGTCGGCTGGCTGGACAGAGAACTTCCGGGATGGCCCCGCAAGGCTCTGCTTGACAGCCTTGACCTCGTGCGTTCGCTGATCGTTCCCAACTGGGATATTCATCCTGAAATGATCACGCACACGCGAGTCATCGATCTGGCGACCGGCAGACCACTGGCCGACATCAATCCGTCCACGATGGAAAATTCGTGGCCGCAGCAACCGAAAAGTGTTGACGAAATCGCCACATACCTTGCCTATGCTCTGCGAATCCTGAAGAACTGCGGACTTCCCTGCGAAGGTGTCACCACGCCGGGTGGCTTCGGCAATCGCGTCAAGCCAGAACTCTCGCTGGCGGTCCAGCAGGCTGTTCGCGATGTGTTCCAGACCGAGATTCCGCACTTCTTCAAGTACGTCGTTGGGGACGAAGGCACGACAGTGCCTTCCGTCGAGCATGTTTCGGGGCTTGGCACCAGCGACGTACGGCTGACGGTCAACATTCCCGCCGGCACTGGAGACTGGTTCGGTGGCTGGGAAGGTGATGTGGTTCCCCAACCGGATCTCTATGCGACAGCCGACGCAACGTCCGGTCGCCTGGTGCAGCTGATTGAAGCAGGACAGCCCGCATTCTTCCTGTGTCACTGGCCGGGCCTTTACAGCAACGGCACAAAGGCCGGTTTCGTGGCGTTTCAGCAGGTGGTGAATGCGATCCACAGTCGCTTTCGCAGCCAGCTGCACTGGATGAAGCTCAGCGAAATCGCACGGTCCCAGGCGGCTCGCACACTGACGGCTGTTCGTCGGGAAGAAAATGGCTTTGTCCTGAACGCCCCGTTCGCCTGTCCCGAGTTCACAGTGGAGCTGCCGGCCGCAGGAAAGCCTGGACAGATCCCGGCCATCGTCTTCGAGGGACAACCCGTTCCCCTCGTCGAAGCAACCGCTCGTGAGACACTGCGCGAGGGCAGTTGGTGCCAGACTGGCGAAGGGCAAATCGTGTGCTTCGACCTGAAGCAGGGCGAAACGCGGCTGAGCTGGAAACAAGGTTGATTTCACTAAAGCCTGACACAGAGACGATGCAGCTGCGTTCTTCCATGGATTCCAGAGAACTTCGGTGTCGTTTGGCTTCAGGCGGGCAGTTACCAGATGCGGGCGAGGTCCACGGCCACGTATGGCTCCACCTTCATGGTAATTGACGTCGTTTCAAGGGTGCCGATGTAGCAACCGTTGTCCAGGACAAGCTGCAGCACCTGCTGTTCGTCCGGATACACAATCCAGTATTCAGGGATGCCAGCCTGCTCGTACAGGCGACGTTTGGTTTTCAGATCGTGGTCCGGATTGGATGACGACAGGATTTCGACGACAAGATCCGGTACTCCCCTGAGCCTTGAGGGAGTCATGATGTGCTGGCGTTTCTGAGTGACCACCACGAGGTCCGGCTGAACGATGTCATGATCCGACAATTGCAGGTCCACGGGGGCATACCGCACAAAGCCCAGCCCAGGCAGTTCGATCTGAGAGAAAAGCTGAAACTGAAGATACGCGGAGATCTTCTGGTGATGGAGATTTGGAGCGGGATTCACAAAGTGCTCTCCGTCGATGATCTCATGCCGCTGGCCGTCCGCTGGAAGGGCAGCATAGGCTTCGTAATCCCAGCTTTGCTTGACGACCTTTTCAGCGATGGACATGAACAGAGGCTCCCCGGCTTGAGCAAATCGAAAGAGGCAGATTTACCCTAGATGATGTCATGGAGCCATTTAAAGCATAGGCGGATTCGTCACTGCGATGACGTTCACCGCCAGACAGCTACCAGACACGGGCGAGGTCCACGGTCACGTACGGTTCCACCTTCATGGTTATTGACGTCGTTTCAAGGGTGCCGGTGTAGCGACCGTTTTCCAGAACAAGCTGCAGCACCTGCTGTTCGTCCGGATACACAATCCAGTATTCAGGGATGCCAGCCTGCTCGTACAGGCGACGTTTGGTTTTCAGGTCATGGTCAGGATTGGAGGGAGACAGGATTTCGACCACCAGATCAGGTACTCCCCTGAGCCTTGAGGGAATCATGATGTGCTGGCGTTTCTGAGTGACCACCACAAGATCAGGCTGAACAATGTCGTATTAGGACAACTGCAGGTCGACGGGGGCATTCATCACACTGCCGATCCCAGCCAGTTCGATCTGCGAGAAGAGCTGAAACTGAAGATGGCGGGACACTTTCTGGTGGTAGAGATTGGGAGCGGGATTCACGAAGTGCTCTCCGCTGATGATCTCATGCCGCTTACCGTCTGAGAGAATGGCAGCGTAGGCAGCGTAATCCCAGCGAGGTTGAATGATTTTTTCGGCGATCGACATGGCCTGAGACTCCGTGAGACGAACGGTCCCTGGAATCCAGTATTTTACCCCGCTTCACACCCCTGAACAAGTTCAAAGTTTCAGTGGCGAAGCGTCATGATCAGCAGCACTGCATCATTCAGCTCCACAGCAGCAGGGTCGCCTCTGCGTTCCAGCTGTCTGCCGAATACCCACGCGACTTCCAGATTCGTCAGGCCATCTTCACCCTGACGCTGTTCCAGTCCCAGTGAGAGCCGATAGTCCCGGTACGTCACCAACTGCCCGCTGCTGTCCGGGAATTCCACATCCCACGTTCCACCGCCCAGAGCACCGGCCGTGTAGAGGCGGCTGCGGGGACTGAGGAGCCAGCTGACGCGCGGCCGTGGAAACACAAGATCCAGCCGCAGATCATCCAGCAGCAGATTCCGCAGCGACATTCCTGCCACCGGCAACGCAGCGACGTCATCTCGATCGAGATAATCAACGCCGAGCACAAAGTCGATGTCCGAACTGGCGGGCAGCATCATCACGGCATGCCCGGGAAATCTCCAGCCTTCGCGAACGCTGTCTTCGAAGTCTGTATACAGCCCAGCACTGATTCCCACATCGTATCGCAGGCCACCATCAGTTTCGCCGCGGCGCTGCCAGGCTGCTGTCAGGTCATACAATCGTGGCGGCATGGGTAGTGCACCCGGCCCATCCAGCCAGTGCATACTGAAGGCAAAGTCCAGCCCCCCCGCTGTGCGGTGCCGTTCCCCGTTCATATTGTGGCGGGGCTGCCATGCATTTGAAGACATGCTGAGCATGCCGAAGTCATCGGCACTGCCCGGCATCCACAACCATCCGCTCTCGGCACTTCGATAGACCTCATATGGTGCCCGGTGCTCCTCTTCCAGCTGTTCAAAGAATGTTCCGTCGTAGCGCCGCGATAAACTCTCTGTGCCGTTATCGCCAGCATCAGCGGCAACATCAGGCGTGGAATTCGGCGGCGCGGGCGACGACGTGGGCGCTGCTGCTTCCGAGGCATTGGTTTCCTGCGGAATGTCGCCTGGGGACTCGGTCCGCTCTGCAAACAACTGCGTTGGCGAGGTTGGCTCCCAGCTGATCTGTCGGGGGCGTGCCACAAATTCCTCCAGCACCTCGAATTCATCCGACATCGCGGCGAACGCGGGTTGATCCGGACAACACACCCAGAAGAGCAACGAGCAAAGCAGCGACAGGTTCAGCATGCCGCGAACCTGCAGAATTGACGCCATGAATCCGAATCTGACCATGCTGATGAGGGAAGGAGGTAGCAGGCGTGATGGTTGATGATTGGTGGCAGTGTTTGCAGCTCAGCCGGAGCCACGAGATGGAATGACGAAACGTTGGTGATATGGGAGTTCAGGGGCGACTTTGGCTTGATCGCGGAAAGGTCGTGGCTTGAGGTTTTCGGTTGTGAAAAAGCTGGGTGTCCGTTTCGACGGAGCGAAACGCGACTATGGTCAGAGTTCGCGTCGTTTCGTCATCCCTGACTCGCCCATCGCGAGGAGCACTCACGTATCGTTACCGTTCACTTTGCACTTCGGCAAGCAGTTTTCTGAGGAACTCCGATTGCCGCAGCGCACCTGCTGCTGCCGCGGGCTACTCAGCGGCAAAATTCGGCTGATGGAGTATTCCTGTGATGCCTTTCGGCATAAACTACCGGCTTTATCCTCGAACATGTTTTCTTCCCCGAAAGGTCTGTTCCCATGTCCCTGCACCTTCCATCCTTCGGCATCGCCGTGGCGTTCACAGCGGCAACTCTGTGCTCGGCTTCAATCCCCCCCATGCTTCTGGCACAAACCCCTCCCGCAGTTCGTTCGATCTCTGTGGGTTCCAACCCCGAAAGTGTCTGCCGTGGGTTCAATGACCAGCTCTTTGTGACGCTGATCAACGGCGATGAACCAGGCGACGGCACGATCGTGCGGCTGGAAGGGGACAAGCCCGTCTTCTTTGCCCGCGGTTTCAACGCACCCAAGGGAATCGTGTTCGTCGGCGGTCAGCTTGTGACGGCCGATGAGACAACGCTCTGGACCATCGACTCCAGTGGTCACACCACAAAACTGGTCGAGGCTAAAGATTTCCCCACTCCAGTCGAGTTCCTGAATGACGTCGCGGCCAGCCTTGATGGCAAATCCGTGCTCGTCTCTGAAATGACAACGCCCGCTCCCATGTTCGACCCTTCAGGCGAACGCAAACTCTGGAAGCTCGACAGCCCTGAGGCACAAAAACTTCCCGCGCGGGGCCGCGTTTACCGCGTCACACTCGATGGCCGAATTTCCGAGGTCATCCCCCCAGGAAACCCGGCTCTGCGATTCCCGAATGGCGTCGCTGTGTTCAGCAAATCGGGTTCCGAACAGGTCTTTGCTGCGGACTTTTTCACAGGCAACATCGTGCACTTTGAAAATAGCCAGCTGCAGGTGCACGCCTCCGGCCTCCGCGGCCTCGATGGACTCACCATCACCCCCAATGCCTTCTACGGTTCCAGCTGGACTCAGGGCGTCGTCTGGAAAATTGATCGCAAATCCCAGGAAAAAGAGGTACTGCTGGAGGGTTTGAAAACCGCCGCTGATTTCTTTTTTGATGAAACTCACAAGCAGTTGATCGTGCCTGATATGGTGGCAGGCACACTGACATTTGTGCCGCTCGAATAGCCTCTGTTTGTGCCATGAGCGCGGGAGGGAGGAATTCGGCTCAGCCGCAGCTTCGCCCTCCGGGTACCCGCTGACTGCACGCCAGCTGATTCCCATCGGCCGCACTTCTTCCCGTTTGTCCGGGCTGTACCGACCCGGTAGACTGCTGCAGCAAAGTCCACCGAAGTTGGAGTTCGCTCTGTGAAATGAAGTTTCTGGCCTTCTGGCCCCTTTCGCGGAGCGAAAGGCTACTCTGCCCCGTCGCCCGTTATCGGCCCACTCAATGTCCGACATCGTCTCATCCGATATCCCAGCCTTTCTGCAGTCACTCAATCCGCGTCAGCTGGAGGCGGTAATGCACGGGGAATCGCCACTGCTGATCATAGCTGGCGCGGGGACCGGCAAGACCACGACTTTGGCCCACCGAGTCGCCTGGCAGATTGCATCAGGTGTGGACCCTTCGCGGATGCTGCTGCTGACGTTCACGCGTCGCGCTGCCGCAGAAATGCTGCGTCGTGTTGAATCCATCCTGCTCAAACTGGAACCCTCCACGCTGCGCGACCCTTCCGTGGCTCAGCGTTCCGTCATTCGTCGCCTCTGCGGTGGCACGTTTCATTCTGTGTCTTCGCAACTGCTGCGACGGCACGGCCATCTGATTGGACTGCACCCTGACTTCAACATCCTCGACCGGGGTGACTCTGAAGATCTGATGAATCTTGCCCGCTCCCAGCTCAACCTCCCCAAGTCCGAAACCCGCTTCCCACTCAAGGGAACTTGCCTCGACATCTACAGCCGCTGCATCAACACTCAGTCCGCCCTTGAAGTGGTGCTCCAGAAATGGTTTCCGTGGTGCATCGAACACCAGGAGCAGCTGGGGAAGTTGTTTTCGCTGTTCACGGACACAAAGGAGAAACAGCGCGTCCTTGACTTTGACGACCTGCTGCTGTTCTGGAATGCGCTGGCCGCCGACCCGGCGGGTGGTCCCATCCTGCGGGCTCAATTCAGCCGAATCCTTGTGGACGAGTACCAGGACACCAATGTGCTGCAGGCAGAGATCCTGAAGAATCTCTGCCCTGACGGACGCGGGTTGACGGCCGTCGGAGATGACGCGCAGTCGATTTATTCATTCCGCGCTGCGACCGTGCGGAATATTCTTGACTTTCCGGATCATTATCCCGGCACCACTGTTGTTGCCCTCGAACAAAACTATCGCAGCACGCAAAAGATTCTTGACGTGACCAACGGCGTCATCGCCGCGGCCGCTGAACGCCACCGCAAGGAACTCTGGTCCAGCCGCGGGCCGGGTGCCTTACCCAGGCTGGTCACCTGTGCCGACGAGGACGCTCAGAACGAATACCTCGTCGATCAGATTCTGCAGCGGCGTGAATCCGGAGTGCCGCTCAAACAACAGGCGGTGCTCTTTCGCGCCTCTCACCACAGCATGGCCCTTGAAGCAGAACTGGGACGCCGCAACATTCCGTTTGTCAAGTACGGCGGGCTCCGCTTTCTCGAAACCGCCCACGTCCGCGATCTGTTGTCCTTCCTGCGAATGGCCGATAATCCTCTCGATGCCGTGGCTGGCTTTCGCGTGCTGGTGCTGCTTCCGGGCATCGGCCAGTCCAAAGCCTCCGCACTGCTGGAACAGCTCCGCGAACACAGCGGCCAGTTTTCCGCGTGGCAGTCGTGGAATCCGCCCAGTGCACTCCGCGACCTCTGGCCCCAACTGCTCCAGCTGCTGAACTCGCTGACCGCGCGCCCCCGCGATCTGCCGGGTGGCGTGTCTGCAGACATTCATGCAGTGCGTCTGTATTACAGTCCTCTGCTTGAATCTGCCTACGACAACGCCGCCGCCCGACTCAACGACCTCAAACAACTCGAAGCCATCGCTGCCCGTTACCAGTCCCGCGCTGAATTCCTCGCAGAAATGGCTCTTGATCCCCCTTCCTCCACTCAGGAGCTTCCGGCGGACCCGCTTCTTGATGACGACTTCCTGATCCTCAGCACCATCCATTCCGCCAAGGGACTTGAGTGGGATTCCGTCGCGGTGATTCACGCCGCCGATGGCAATATTCCCGCTGACATGGCGACCGGCAGCGCTGAAGAAATTGAGGAGGAGCGGCGATTGTTCTACGTGGCACTCACCCGAGCCCGCAACCAACTCACGGTCCTCCGCCCGGAACGCTATTACTTCCACAATCGCCACCGCAGTGACCAGCACTCGCTGAGCAAAGTCACACGATTCCTTACTCCGGAAGTTCTTGCGATGATGGAGCCCGTTTCACACGGACTTGTTCAAAATGCCGGAGGTCGCAGCTCCGGAAACCTGATTCAGGGTGATACCTCCGAAATCCGCCGCCGCATTTCGAAGCTCTGGGGCTGACACCCGCAAACACGACACTGCCGAAAGATTCCTCGTGACCAATCCCGCATTCAATTCCTGGCCGATTGAAACCATCCGTCGCTGCTTTCCCGGACTCCAGCGAACACTCGACGGACAACCCGTCGCCTTTTTCGATGGCCCTGCCGGAAGTCAGGTCCCCGAATCTGTCGCAGACGCGGTTGCCCACTATCTGAAGTTCACCAACTGCAACCGGGGCGCCGCATTCGCCACCGCCCGCGAATCCGACGCCATCCTCAACAAAGCCCATCAAATCGTCGCCGATTTCCTTGGTGCCGATGACCCCGACTGCGTGATCTTCGGCCCGAACATGACCAGTCTCACGCTGCACCTTGCACACACCCTTGCAGAAACGTGGAAACCGGGCGATGAAATCCTCCTGACCCAGCTGGATCACGATGCCAACGTCTCCCCCTGGATGCTCGCCGCAAAACAGGCTGGGGCCATCGTCCGCCACGCCCCCGTCAACCCCGTCGATGGCACGCTTGATCAGGTTGCCTGGCAGAATCTGCTCTCCGAGCGGACTCGCTTCGTCGCCATGGGCTATGCCTCCAATCTCACGGGCTCCGTCAATCCCGTCGGCGAGATGATCAGGAGGGCACAACAGGTCGGAGCAATAACGTTTGTGGATGCGGTGCATTACGCGCCTCACGGACGAATCTGCGTTCGCGATCTCCAGTGCGACTTCCTCGCCTGTTCGGCCTACAAATTCTTTGGGCCCCACGAAGGAATTCTCTGGGGGCGCCGGCAACTGCTGGAAACACACAAACCGTGGAAACTTCGTCCGGCTCCCAGCCAGCTTCCCGGACTCTGGATGACCGGCACACAGTCCCACGAAGCCATTGCGGGAACTGCCGCGGCCGTTGAATATCTTGCGGGGATTGCGGACTGGCTGCCACCAGGTTCGATTGCCCCCAACAGTAACCGCTCGCAGAAGCTGGACGCGGTCTTCCAGCATCTGGCCGAATACGAACGCGTGCTCTCTGCCACGTTCCTCGAAGGACTTCGGTCCGTCCCCGGCATCCGCATTCACGGCATTGGCGATCCCGCGCGGCTTGATGAACGTGTTCCAACCTTTTCGTGGACATTCCCTGATCTGGCCCCCCGCAGGGCCGCTGAATGGCTCGCCAGTCGCGGGCTCTGCGTCTGGAACGGGAATGCTTATGCGCTGCCGTTCACCGAAACCGCCCAGCTGGAGCCACTCGGTGTCATCCGAGCCGGTGCCCTGCACTACAACACCACCGCAGAAATCCAGCGACTCATCGGCGCTCTTCATGAACTTCGGGGTTCGTAATCTGACGACCTCGCACTCGACAGCCTGCGGCACGTGGTCACGAACTGAACGGATCCACAAGAATGTCCTCCTCAGCCTCCCCTTTAACTCCGCGCCCCTCCGCTGTGCCGGAAAAACCCAGAGTGATCGCCGTGATGCCGGCTTACAATGCGTCATCGACGCTGGAAGCCACGCTGCGCGACATTCCACCGGGAGCGGTCGATGAGATCATCCTTGTGGACGACTGCAGCCGAGATAACACAGTGGCTGTTGCTGAAAAGCTGGGACTCACCGTGATCCGTCACGATCGCAATACGGGCTACGGGGGCAATCAGAAAACCTGCTACACGGAAGCTCTGCGGCGTGGCGCAGACATCGTGGTGATGATTCATCCCGACTACCAGTATGACAGTCGAGTGATCCCGGTGGCTGCGGAACTCATCCGCATCGGCAACGTGGATGTCGTGCTGGGCTCCCGCATCCGCACGCGCGCTGAAGCCCTGCAGGGCGGCATGCCGGCGTGGAAATACATCGCCAATCGCTGCCTGACCATCTTTGAAAACGTAGTTCTCGGGCAGAATCTCGGCGACTTCCATAGTGGCTTCCGTGCTTACCGCCGCGAGGTGCTGGAGACCGTCCCCTGGCAGCTCAATTCCAATGACTTCGTCTTCGACACGCAATTCCTCGCCCAGGCAGTGTTCCTTGGCTTTCGGCTTGGTGATATTCCTGTTCCGGTGCGGTATTTCGACGAAGCCAGCAGCATCAATTTCCGTCGCAGCCTGCGTTATGGACTGCTGACACTCTGGGTAATGCTGGCATTCTGGCTGAATCGCATCGGAATTGCTCGCTCGCCACTTTTTCAGCGCCACCGGCATGAGCCCTAGTTTCCGACTCCGGAATCACATCCACACCATCACTTTCCCTGAATCGTCTGCCCGGCTAAAATCCCGCGAATTTCCATTTTCACGGTTCACGAGACCAAAACGTTCATCAGGAATTCGTCATGCAGGTGTCAATCACATGCCGCCACGGCAGCATTCAACAGGATCTCAGGGATTACATCAGTCAAAAGGCTGAAAAGCTGGTACGCTACCTTGACGCGGTCAGCGAGATCGATGTGACCCTGGAATTCGAGGGCCCGCGGGTGGATGTTGAGCTTGTGGTTGAGATCGAGGGCTACCACACGATTGTGGCCCACGTCGAAGGCGAAGATTCCCGCACCACTTTCGACAAGGCACTTCACAAGATGGAACACCAGGTTCACCGCTACAAGGAAAAGAAGCGGGACAGACGTCACGATACTCCTGTTTCCGAAGCCACCCGCACGGCAGAAGAAAAACACTCATCCAACAACTGATTCACGGCCGACAGTAACGCCCGAATATCGTTTTCAATCCACAGCACCTGTCCTTCAGCCAACTCTCCCCGGATAGTTCGCGGCAGACCAGCACATTCACCTGAGGTGCTCCCGTCCGTCCGATCTTTTCCGCTCTCCCTCTGCAGAATCGAGCCCCCTGACATGAAACTGACCGAGTTTGTCATTAAGGAATCCATCATTCCCGCCCTCAAGTCCACCCGCAAAGAAGACGTGATCCGCGAAATGGCGGCCAGCCTCCGGGAAGCCGGGGCCTTCAGCGCGGCTAACGAAGAATCCGTTGTTGCTGCCATTCTGAAGCGTGAAGAACTGGGTTCGACCGGCATCGGCAATGGCGTGGCTGTGCCTCACACCAAACACCCCTCAGTCGAAAAACTCTCTGCCACAGTCGGTATCTCGCGCTCCGGAGTCGACTTCGCCAGCCTCGATGGTGAGGACGTCTTCATTCTGTTCCTCGTCGTTTCTCCGCCAGATCGCCCCGGAGACCACCTGCGCGGTCTGCAGAACATCTCTCAGCACCTCCGCAGCCCGGACTTCTGCAACTTTCTGAAGCAATCCACCACTTCCACGGACATCTGGGATCTTCTGGTTGAGCGCGACGAAGGTGAACGCGACGCCTGAACACTGCACCGTGCCCGAAAAGCCCCGTCGCCGAATCAATCGGCGACAGGGCCGTCCCGGGCCACCGGAGAATCTCGATGACGGAACACGCCAGCATCCGGCGGAAAGTCCGCGTGACACCTGAAAATGGGTTGCATCTCGCACCCATCTCACAGCTTGTGCGCACTGCCGTCGCCTATTCATCAACAATTTCACTTTTCCACGAGGGCAAGCGAGCCGACGTCAAGTCCGCGTTCGACCTGATGCTCCTTGGAGTTCCCTGCGGTGCGGAACTGGATCTGGAAGTCAGTGGACCGGACGCTGATGCTGCGGCGGCCGCAATCGCCAGCCTGTTCGACACCGGCTTCCCGCTCCATTGAACTGCGTTCGTGCCACTTAAAGTTGCACGTCGACCGCAGACACTCGCCCGGAAGCAAGATCATAAATCCCGCCAGCAACAATCAATTCGCCGCGCTGAATTCGCCGTGAAATCACTGGCGATGATTCGGCCAGAATCACAGCCTGATGCCGAACGTTGGCAGCGATGGCTGCATCCACGTTGCCGTTCCCCGATTTCACCGCCGGTCGAATATGCTGGAACAGTCCGCTGATCTGCCCCGGTACGTCGGTGCCGCGTACTGCTGCCGTCACGGCTCCGCATTGAGTGTGCCCAAGCACATACAGGACCTTTGCCCCCAGCACCTCTGTGCCAAATTCAAGGCTCTCCATATCGCGTCGAGAATCCCGCGGTTCACCTGACGCAAATCTGCGGTTGCCTTCATAAAGCAGTTCAAGGGCCTGCTGCGGCGTTTCAGGGTTCGCCACATCGAAAGGTGAATTCCACCCCGCGCTGACGGATGGCGATCCGCCAAACCGCAGCCAGCCCGCAGTACCACAGGCTGCAGCCAGCATCGCCTGGCCGGCAAATATTCTTCGACTTATTCCCAGCATACCCAGACTCCCGTTTTCATTCGTCATCGATTCGACTCCTCAAGACATTGGGACACCGCGGACATAAGCACCAGGAACCAGGCCAGAGAACCGCTCATCCGGCAATCAGCGTTGCGAAATGGTTGTAAAGTGGAATTCCAAGGAGCAGATTGAAGGGGAAGGTAATGGCGAGGGCGGCCGTGATGGAAAACGCCGGGTTGGCTTCCGGAAGGCTCATGCGCACCGCCGGCGGTGCCGCAATGTATGAGGCACTCGAGGCCATCGTGCCAAGAACCATACTGCCGCCTGGCGAAAGCCCTGCCAGCGAGCCGAGCCAGACGCCCAGACATCCATGAGCAACAGGCACAAGAATTCCGAAAGCCACAAGAAACAGACCAACCTTTGGAAGATCTGACAACCGCGCCCCGGCCGTTAGGCCCATCTCCAGCAGAAACAGAGTCAGGGCGCCACGGAATAAACCATCGAACAACGGCTGTACAGGCTTGCAGCCTTCAGCCCCCGCTACAAGCCCGATAAGCAATCCTCCGACAAGCAGCAGCAGTGAGCGCCCCGTGAGCAGTTCGTGCAACACCGCTTTTGTCGACTGACCGGACTCACCCCCTGCAGACATCGTCCCCGTTACCTGCCGAGCCCGTTCCCGCTGCAGTTGCCAGAGACCGAGACCAATCGCGATCTGAATTCCCGGTATCTCCAGCATCGCCAGAAGTGCCGGCATATAGCCCTCCACCTCAAGGCCCCGAGCGGCCGCAAACTGCTGTGCAGCCACAAACGTCACCGCCGAAACTGAGCCATAATGGGCAGCAATTCCGGCTGAATCCGATATACTCAAACGTCCAATTCGCCGGAGCACCAGCCAGGCAGTCAGCGGGGTCAAACAACCGATAAGCAGCGTTGCCAATGCCGGAAATGCCAGATCCAGCGGGTTACTGTGACTGAGTTCCACCCCGCCCCGCAAACCGATCGCAAACAAGAGATAGAATGAAAGTGAGGCATACAAGTCACGCGGCAGAGCCAGTTCACTGCGGATAACCCGAGCAAAAACTCCGAAGGCAAATGCCAGTGTCAGCGGTGAACAGAAATTGGCACGCAGCACATCCAGCATCTATGATCTCCTCATCGCGAAACACAATACACGAAACAAGTTTCGCCTATTATTTTGCGTATTTTTCGTCCCCGCAAGGTCCAGGTCATGAAAAAATCCCGAAAGTCTTCGGAATCTCAAATTCCGCAGCCGCCCAGCGTGCAGCCACGCACCGAAGCCCACAGCTGGACGTTTCTGACGAACCACATGCACGTCCTGCTCTGCCTCTACCGCGAGCCGGCAACCACGCTCCGCGAAGTCGCCGCACTGGTGGGCATTACCGAGCGCATGGTCCAGAAAATCGTATCCGAGCTCGTGGCTGCCGGGTTCGCCGACGTCACTCGAGTTGGCCGCCGGAATTCCTACAGTATTCGCCCGGACCTGAAGCTTCGACATCCCCTCGAGGCACACCACAGCATCGGCGAACTCCTGCGACTGCTCAGCCGGCCCTGAAAAACCACGTTTTCGTCAACTCCACAACAAGTACGTAGGTCAGCGTCAGCAGCAGCAGTCCAGCCAGCAATCCGGGTGGTAAAGGCACAAATCCAAATTGATGACTCACAGGCAGATACGGCAGAAGCACCGCTACGGCAGCCACGGCCACAGTGGCCAGAGTCAGCCATTTCCCCGGCCGGCTTTTGTAACACGGCAGATGTGTTCGGATCACCAGCGCCACCGCGAGCTCTGTCAGCAGCGATTCCAAAAACCAGCCCGTACGAAACTCTTCTGCTTCCGTTCTGAAGACCTTCAGCAGGAGCCAGAACGTGAGCAGATCAAACAGCGAACTCACGGCTCCGAATACCAGCATGAAGCGACCGATTTCCCGAGTATTCCAGCGGCGCGGCCTGCGGATCCATTCCTGATCAACTGTGTCTGACGCGATCGCTGCACCTGGAATGTCAGAAAGAAAGTTATTGAGCAGGATCTGAGAAGCGAGGAGCGGCAGGAATGGCAGCGCCACGGAGGCCACAGCCATGCTGACCATGTTCCCGAAATTCGCGCTGATTGTGGTGAGGATGTACTTCTGTGTGTTCGCGAAAGTTCGGCGGCCCTCATCGATCCCCCCTCGAAGGATTCCAAGATCGGGCCGCAGCAGCACAATTTCCGCAGCTTCCCGCGCCACGTCTACCGCGTTCTCCACAGAGATGCTGACGTCCGCCACGTGCAGCGCCGGCGCGTCATTGATGCCGTCACCCAGATAGCCCACCACATGCCCGGATTCCCTCAGACTGCGAATAATCCGCTCCTTCTGTCCAGGATCCACCTCGGCGAACACAGTTGTCGCTGAAGCGCGATGCCAGAGCACATCATCGCCCATACCATTGAGCTCTGCTCCGGTCAGAACCCCAGACACTGACATCCCGATCGATTCGGCCACATGCACTGCGATCAGTGGATTATCGCCGGTGATCATCTTCAGCTGCACTCCCCGATCAGAAAGCTCCCGCAACGCTTCAGCCGCACCAGTCTTCGGAGGATCCTCAAACAGCAAAAAACCTTCAAAGCACAGCTCCTGCTCTTCATTCCGCCCGTACTGCAGCCGTCGCTCCGTGATTTCTCTGGTGGCTATCGCGAGCACGCGCAATCCAATTCGACTCCAACGCCCGAACTGTGCTTCGAGCTCCCCCACCGCCTCCGCCGTCAGCTCCTTCGGATCTGATCCGCAACGCACTCTCGAGCAGACGCCAAGGACAGATCGAAATGCGCCCTTCGTCAGCATTTGCAGACGGTCACCACGCCTGACCACCACACTGATCCGCTTCCTCGTGAAATCCCAGGGGATTTCATCAATCCGCTCCACGGACCCCGAATCGATTCCCGCCCCCCGCGCTGCCACCGATAACGCCTCGTCCAGCGGGTTACTCAATCCTGACTGCAGCAGCGCATTCAGGCAGGCCAGTTGCAGTACGTCCTCAGAAACAACGCCGGCAGCATCACAAGCCTGCCGCAGCTGCACCTCACCGGCCGTCAGCGTCCCGGTCTTGTCGGTACACAGCACGTCCATACAGCCAAAAGTTTCAATCGCACTTAAACGCTTCACCAGCACACCTGAGCGTGCCATACGTCGCGCACCGTGTGAGAGTGTCATGGTGATAATCGCCGGCAACATTTCAGGTGCCAGGCCAACAGCCAGAGCCAGCGCGAACAGCAGCGTTTCCACCGGTGGCCTGGCAAGAGCCATATTTACTGCCAAAACCGGAGGAAGTATCAGCAGCATGACTCGCATCAGCATCAGCCCAAACTGCCGCACACCCCGCTCAAATTCCGTCTCCAGCCGAGGCCGCCGCAGACGATCAGCCAGCCCGCCAAGGGCCGTTGCCTCCCCCGTCCGCAGAATCATCGCCCGACCGTATCCGCTCCGCACATTCGTTCCCATGAGCACTCGCTGCTCCACACTTGCGGATTCCCATTGCCCTCCCCCCAGCCTTCCGCCCGCCAGACTCCCGGTCGCCCGCTTTTCCACCGGAAACGCCTCGCCCGTCAACGCCGCTTCGCTCACAAACAGGTCGTCAGCCTGAAGCACCACACCGTCTGCCGGAATGAGACTGCCTGCGCTGAGGCAGACCACATCACCGGGAACAACCTGCTCCATCGGCACACGTTGCTCGCGGCCCTCCCGCAGCACCAGCGCGCGAACCGACAACCGGCTCTGCAGTCGTCGCACCGCATCCCCAGCCAGAAATTCCTGCACGGCTCCGAGCAGCGTGCTGCCACCCAGCACACTGAGCACAATCACTGCATCCGGCCACTCCTGCAAATACAGTGAAATCCCGGCAGCAACCAGTAACAGGAGATTGAGTGGACTGGTCAGTTGCCCCAGCAGCCTGAGAAACCAGTGCTGCCCGCGCCCCGGCCGCACCTCATTCCGACCAAAATATCCCAACCTGCGTGCGGCCTCTGCTGAATCCAGCCCCAAATCCGGATCCGCCAGAAACAGTCCCGGCCCGGTATTTTCCCGCCCCATTACCCGTTCCACCATCGCTCCCAACTCCGGCCATTCCCCGCTTCAATCGCAAAAACCGATCTCCCCACGGAAATCCTCGAATATTCAACCGGCAAAAGCGAATGTGTTCTGGACTTCGCTCGCTCAGAGCGCAGGGAACAGTTTGGATAAAAATATCTTCAGCACACCGCCCAGTAACTCTCCCACACCCCAAAGCCAGCGGTACCTGCCCATGAATTGGCTCAACTACCACCACCTGCTTTACTTCTGGACCATGGCCCGCGAGGGCAGCATCAGCCGTGCCGCTTCCAAACTGCACCTCTCTCAGCCCACCATCAGCGGTCAGCTCCGGCAACTTGAAAAGTCCGTCGGCAGCAAACTCTACGAACGCCACGGCCGAGAACTCCGACTGACGGAGGTCGGGCGAATCGTTTTCGAGTACGCCGAAGAGATCTTCACCGCCGGCCAGGAACTCATGGAGCGGCTGAAAGGTGCCCAGACGGACGGCACCCTCACCTTCACCGTCGGCATCCCTGACTTTCTGCCCAAGCAGGTGGCCTTTCGACTGCTGGAACCCGTCTTTCGCATGCCTGAAAAAGTCCAGCTCATCTGCAACGAAGGCAAGCTTTCCGAGCTGCTTGCAGATCTTGCCGTGCACAAGGCTGACCTCGTTCTTTCCGACAGCCCCGCTGGCTCTCAGGTCAGCGTCAAAGCCTACAATCATGCTCTCGGGGAATCAGGTATCACCTGGGTCGCCACAGCGGCCCTGGCTGAGCGTCTGCGCGATAATTATCCTGATTCCCTGGACGGACAGCCACTGCTCCTTCCAACTCAGAACACAGTGCTTCGCAGATCCGTGGAGGAGTGGTTTGACCGCCAGAACTTCAGCCCGAATATCATCGCCGAAATCGAAGACTCCGCTCTCCTGAAACTCTTCGCCGCCGAAGGCATCGGGCTGGCACCCGTAGCCTCAACGGTCCTCGAAGACCTCGAAGCTCACTATAAGCTGTTTCCCGTCGGCAATCTCGACGGCGTCTCGATCCATTTCTACGCCATCAGTGTCGAACGCAAGGTCTCGCACCCTGCGGTACGCGCCATCACAGAAGCTGCCCGAACACGGCTTTCTCACGACTGAAAGACGTCCTTACACTGTACACCAGTGACCACCTGCATGGCATTCCGGATACGCATTTCCGGGCACAGACGTCGCACCAGTTCCTGTGCTCGCTGCTTTTCGTACCACGTATCGGCGGTGCCGCAGATCTGCAGCTGCCCGTCATACAGACGAACGCTCAGATCAGCCACCGGCAGAGTCTTCAAAGCCCGCTGCAGGTCAGCCTCCAGCCGAGCACCTTGACCTTTTTCGACAGCCATTACCATTTTTCAGCTCCCGCAAGAATCCATTGTTCGCCGTCCTGCTCCACACCCGCAACTGCGGCCGCACGTACGTGGCGGTGACAATCTGTGCAGGTCATCGTCAGCCTCAGGAACCCCAATTCCTCGCCTTCCGAATCCCGCGACTCCGCCATTCGACTGAGAAACTCTGCAGCGGCAACAAAATCCGCCGTATCCTGAACAAACCGAGGACTTGCCATCCGCTCCCAGGCTTCCAGTCGGCTCAATTCAATCATTCTGGATGCTGATTCCTGAACCATTCCATGGTCCTCGCGACTGATTCCTTCCAGCAGCGACTTCGCGGCTGTGAGTTTCTGCTGCATCAACCGCTCCATCGAACGCTTATCCGGCGGCGCTGCAATCTCATCCTGCGCCGGCAGTGGCACTCGTGGAACTGGCGACTCCTGAATTCCTGAGGCTGCTGACATGCAGGCTGCAATCGTCATCAAGATCGCAGCAACACTCCAGAACCCCGTTGCTGCAGAAACACAACGTACAGACATCTCTGTCTCCCATGCCAGGGTGGAAGTAAAAACACATGCTCAGGTGCTTAATGCCCCTCAGCCGCAATGACTGTATTCCGCACCCACTCATGACACTTCAGACACTTCATCGTCACGTTCACCCACGCCAGTGACGTGCCATCCATGTCCTGATCCTCCGACTCCTTCAACAACTCCTCCACCGCCGACGAAAACTCAATGCTGTACCGCCGATACATCATATCCGCGCTCACTCGCCACCGTTCCTCATGGCTCATCTGCAGGAGCACCTTAGATCCCTTCGACACCAACTCCAGATCTTCAGTGCACAGGCCCTCCAACACAGTACTGGATGCCTCCAGCTTCTGTCGCATGAATTTCGACAGCCCCTTCCGCGGCTCATCCTGCTTGTCTGCATTCCCACGGTCCTGAGGATCAGCAACCGCAGGCCTGCCCGGATCCTGCTGAGGCTCTGCCATCGCCCGCAGCAGCCCCAGCTGGTCCCGGAAGGTAAACAGTGCCACCACCAGGAGCAGTGCTGCCCCCGAACATTTCCATAAGGTCCGATTCAGGTCGCTGCTCATCATTCCGCTCCTGTTCAATCCTCCGCGATCAACTTCAGGTGGTCTGCAGGACAACCTCTTCCGGAGCGACGCAAAGACCGCGCCAATCTCCGCAAATGCGAAACTGAACCGGCGAATGCAGCTCAAATCTGCCTGTCTGCAGTCACGGCACTGCCCCTGTCACATGGCTCTCTTGTCAAATCCGCACACATGACCGGACCCGCACACTCGGCCGCAGCAATCTACGCAGTACAGGCAGCTCAAAAAGACTTTGGCAGTCCTGACCATTTTGCCAGCGCGGCCTACCGACTTTCCGCCCGGGGCCGGTTTGTTCGCAAATCCGCGCGAGCCAACGCGGCTGAATCAGTATCTTCAGCGGAGCTCCCCCATTCAGGACAGCTTTCCGCTGCGGAGATCCTCCATGCAACCGCTCCTTCCCATCCTCCCGCTCCTCACCGCACTGCTGCTGCTCCAAAACACCACCGCAACAGCTCAGGATGCTGGCTGGTTCAGCGACTTTGAGTCCGCCCGGAAGCTGGCCACGCAGAACAACGCCACCCTGCTCGTACATGTCTATGGCCCGCAGTGCCCTCCCTGTCTGCGAATGGAACGAGACGTCTTCACCGTCCCGCAAATCCAGGCAGCACTCACACGCGGAATCGTCGCCGTCAAACTGAATGGCGATGCCAATCCCAGCCTGATCAGGGAACTCGGAGTCAGGTCTTATCCGGCCGATGTCATCTTCAAACCGGGACTTCCACGGGAAGTCCGCCATCGCCCCCACTCCACGCAGGAGTACCTGGTGCTGTTGAACAGCATTGCAGCACCAGTCCCAACAAATCCGCAAAATCCATCACGGACGGTGAACGAACCCGTGATCTCCGACACACGCCGCGAAGACGTGCGCAATTCCGGGGTTCAGGCTCCCCCCCCCTCCAAAAATGCGTCCCAGCAGTCAGCTCCGAAAAAACAAACCCGGACAGCCAACAAGTCCGCTGACGGTGGTGCCCTGAACACCAGCATCGTCGGTCTCGATGGCTTCTGCCCTGTCACTCTCCAGCAACGCAGGGTGCTCACACCAGGGAAACCGGAACTCTTCGTTGATCATGAAGGGGTCCGCTATCAGTTTGCCTCCGCCAGACTTCGTGATCTGTTCAGCTCCGATCCCTCTCGCTACGCCCCCGCCGTTCAGGGGTGCGACCCCATCACGCTGGCCCGTGAACAGCGAGCAGTTCCCGGGAGCATTCGTTACGGGGTCTGGTATGCCGGCAAGTTGTTCCTCTTTCAGTCCGAGTCAAATAAACAAACCTTCAAGGCTTCGCCTCCTGAGTGGACGAAGATTCAGTCTGCGGCGAATCCGCCCGCCCGTGTTCGTCGATAAATTCAATAATCGGCGTTGAATCGTCCAGCCCGTGCACGTGTCCGACCCCCGGCTTGATGATCACCTGCATGCTGCCACCCAACTGGCGGTAGCGTTCCTGAACGAAACCAGTGTTTTCCGGGAGCGGCACAATTTCGTCCGCGTCACCGCTCACATGCAGGATTGGGACGCCTGCCTTTGCCAAAGGTTGCAGCAGGTCGATGGGGTTGTTCGCCCGCTGGAGCAGTTCATCTTCAGTGGCCACGCCGTAGACCGCCAGCAGCTTTGCCACGTCACCGTCACTCCGCCTGCCACTGCCACGCCCCATCGGCCAGCTCTTCAAATCACAGACCGGGGCATCTCCGAAGATGCAGGACACCCGGTCCGGATTGGCTGCTGCCCAGTTATAGCAATAAAGCCCACCACGACTGGTCCCCACCAGCGCCGGTTGTGGTCCCAGGCCGTATCGATCGGTGACCGCCTGATACACCGCATTCCAGTGCTGCACGGCCGCCGGCCCACCAAATTGATCGTTGAACCTCGTGTACACCACATGGAAACCTCGTCCAAGCAGCGCGACGTCGGGAATCGGCCGATGCCCAAAAAACTCGCCATGCCAGACCCACGGACGCCCTTCCGCGGGGTTTTGAGGGATAATCATGAGCACCGGGCGACCACCCAGCTCGAAATCCAGCCTGCGAAAACCATTCCATGTTCCCTCCCGCTCACCACGCGACAGCACCGCCGCTGCCGCCGAAGTTTCCTGAGCCGTCAGGGGAGTTGCGGACAGCCAGAGCGCGCAGGTTCCCAACTCAAGCAGCAACCGGAAGGCACAGGATCGAAAATTCCAGAGCATTTGGATTCTCCACTTGAAGAAAAAAGCCCCCACAACACTGGTTTTTCGCACTTGCCTTCGGCGCACCCGCAGCAGGGACGATGATTCCGATCGCACTGTAACCCCCATGGACTGATGAGCTTTTTCAACATCCACGCAGGGGAAACGGTGGAACCGCTGCGGTTTGCATCGTAGGATGTTCCGATTGAATCTGCCATCTCCGCCGGTCGCCAGCACCCGGAAATACCCCGCATGCACCCCGCACGCCGTCAAACCAGATCCCCTGACAGCGCCGTTCCCGAATCCGACGCAAAACGGGCTCGTCAGGAAAAACTCGCCGCCATTCGTCGTGCCGTCGAAGCCGGAGACTATGATAACGACGAGATCCTCGAAAAAGCCTTCAACCGTATGCTCCAGAAGGTCCAGGCAGAACGCCGCGCTGACTGATTCGCCTGCTCTCATCCACAGTCTCTTCATCCGCAGCACAGAAGGCCGCCGGTGACACACGCAGCCGCCCCCGCTCTCACACCTCACGAGGTCACGGTCTCTCCGCTGGAGAAATTCCGTGAATTTTTGGCTACGCGCAGCAAACGGCTCACTCAGGAACGCGAAACCATCGTCCGCGAAATCTTCGCCGATCATGAACACTTTGACTGCGACCGCATCGTTGCCCGTCTGACACAACCCCGCCGTGACGGGGGTCGTGTCAGCCGCGCAACCGTTTATCGCACCATCCGCGAACTTGAAAATGCCGGACTCATTCGCAAAGTCGCCCGCGCCAACGACCGCGAAGTCTACGAACACGACTACGGCTACCCCCAGCACGATCACTTCATCTGCGAAAAGTGCAGCCAACTCGTCGAATTTCGAAACGAAGACATCTCCGCACTCCTCGAAAAAGTCTCTGCCCAGCATGGCTTTCGCATGACCGGCCACCGACTGGAAGTGCATGGACTGTGTGCCGGTTGTGCCAAGCCCCCGGTTCGTCGCCACCGCAAGCTGGATATGATCTGAAAACAAAAAATCCCGGTTGCCCTGCGGCAATCGGGATTTCTGATTTCAATGGCGACAAGGTACGGAAAATCGCCGCCGACTACGGACTTGCCGGAGTCTCCAGTTCCTTCACGCGCTCCTCCAGTTGTGCCACTTCACTGTTCAATCGTGCGTTGGCTGCCTGAGCATCGTCGGCGGTGTTCATCGCATCCACTCCAATCACCACTGCTGCAATCGTCGCTCCAGCGTACACCAGCATCGGCAGATTGAATGCACCAAACTGTCCGCGTACCAGCTTTGGATCGTTGACCACAGCCGGCACGGCAACCGCAACCGGGGGTGCTGTTCCGGCTGCCCAGAAGCGACATGGCAGAGAACCGCTCAGAGTCGCAATCTCGTGCTGACCAGGTCGCAAACCCGCGATCGTCACCAGCCCCTCCTGATCCGACTCCGCCGCTGCCACTGGCTGACCACGATGCAGAACCTCTACCAGTTCTCCTGCCAGCGGACGGCCCTGCAGATCAACCACTCGAGTCGTCAGCACTCCCCCCTTGCTGAGTCGCACATCCTGAATCCGCGTCGCAGGTGTGTCTGCAGCCGCAGCAATCGGAGCCTGAAACGCGACCGCCAGTGTCAGCAAAACGGTCAGCAACCTTCGATAAACGAACTTCGTGGCAGTCATGATTCACTCCTTTGGTCATAACGACAGAAAAACGGGCTGGCGGAGCCCTTCGGCAGTCGGAGCACCAGTTAATCCCCCGGTCCGTTCTGCCGTGAACTTAAGCCAAAGTTTAGGGACGACGGCATTTTTCGGAAATAGGAGTTTGCTCGAGGCAACAGCGAGGGAACTCGAGCATCGGCCCACGAACTAAAGGCCCCCGGAGCCTCGCCACGATGGATTTCAGCGATGTACGCCCGCAGCAGATTTCGCGACTCCTCTGATTCCTGCAGCAAAAACGCAGCCCAGGCCCAGCTATTGCGATAGTCATCGCCATCCATCGCTTCCGCCGATGGCAGTCGCTCCAGAACTCGCAGCGAACCCACCTGATTCACCCGCGCCCGCCACCGCAACTGCTCTCGTCGCGTCACATCGACGCGACTCCCGGCACGCTCCTCAAAACACTCCGCCAAACCCTCGTCCAGCCACAGCGGTGCAAATGGCAGATGCTGGTGCACCCGAACGTGCACCATTTCGTGCCGCAGGTCCGTCATCAGGGACCTGTTTTTCCACGCGTAAATCTGGCTCACACCAGCATTTCGGTAGAATAACGCACGGCGATTCCGAGCCTGCGGAAGACCCTGTGAAAGGTATTTCAGATAACTCGACTGGCTGGCGAACAGTACCACCTCAACCCGCTCAGTTGACGCCACAATTCCGGCCGACTGCTCCAGCAACGCTGACACGTCCTCCAGCTCCCGCCAGACATCTGCGGGTGGAATCGAAAACTCTGAATACAGCACACAGGCGCCCCGCTGGTCCTCAACGACCCACCTTCCTCCAGCCCCCCACGCGCTGCACGCCCCGGCCCACGCAGCAACCACCAAAAACACGGCTGCTGAAATTGCTTGTCTCCCGTCCGTCCAGTCACTCCGCATCGGCTCACCACCGCCACTTACGCACTTGAAACGATCACAAAATCCCCAGACAAAAAATCGAAACCGAGATTTCTGAAAGCAGCGGAATCCGGCAGATCCTGCCGGATAAGTCCACTTCAGGTCAACATCACTTTTCCAAGGCATCCTCCTGTTTCCCCGCCCCGGTGAAATCATGGATTTCCAGAATTCTCCAGACTTCTTCAGCATTTCTTCTCGAATCACGGCCTGAATAGCGCGTAATCTTCAGAAAAGCGGCAATTCCTGCCGATTCCGCGAAATCCCCCTCCCCCCCCCCCCACACAAGCCCCCCCGCTGCAACAGGTGCCAAATGCTGGTGCTCAGCCGAAAAGTTGGCGAGTCCATTCAGATCGCAGGTGATATCCGCATCACTGTCACAGAAGTGCGCGGTGGTCGCGTCCGACTTTCCATCGAAGCCCCGCAGTCCGTGCGCATCGCCCGCCAGGAAATCCTGAACAGCACCCCATCAGCCATCGAATCCAGTCCCGATCGACCGACCTTCGCTCAAAACGATGTGCCCGCCGGTTGATAAGCCCGCCAATCCGCGAAGCGATTACTCACCCAGCTGCGCTGCAGCCCACGCCTTCAGCGATTTGCGGGCGTCTTCCATGGCATTGTCACCGGCTGCTCGGGCCGCTTCCAGACCAATGCCCGCCACGTCGGACTGGCAGAAGAAGTAGAACTTGATCTTGGGTTCGGTTCCGGAGGGACGGGCAGCAATTTGAATCCGAATGGGGAGCCCGGGGCTGGTGTGGTAAATCAGCAGGTCACCCCGGGGTCCGGAGACCGCAGGCAGCGGTGAACCGGAGGGCAGCGAGCTGCGACTGCCAGAGCTGTAGTCCACGACCTCGCTGAACGAGATACTTCCCAGAGAGGCTGGGGGGCTGGAACGCAGCGTTTGCATCAGTCCGTCAATCTTTGCCTTGCCGGTCGGACCCTCGCAGTAAATGGAAACCTGACCTTCAGAGTGGTAACCGCAGCTGCGATGCAGGTCGTCCAGCTGATCCTGCAGGGTCCGCCCGGCCGCCTTCAGCTCTGCGGCCAGCTCCAGAATGAACAGTGCACAGATCGAGGCGTCTTTGTCACGACAGTAGTTGCCTGCGAGGAAGCCGATGGACTCCTCCGTACCAAACACGAAATGCTCGGGCCCCTGATCCTCAATCACCTGAGCGATGTACTTGAAGCCGACAAGCAGTTCGTGGAAGCAACGCGCCCCGTGCAGACCGGCAACGGCGCGAGTGAGTGGTGTGGTGACCAGAGTTTCCACGATGTAGTCAAGCGGTGAGAAGTGTCCGGAGGCTTTGCGTTTGCGGAGCAGATAGTCGGCCAGCAGGGCGCCGACCTGATTGCCACTCAGAGACCGAAAGCGACCGTCGGCCGCTTTGAACATCACCCCAAGACGGTCCGCATCGGGATCGGAGGCAAGGATCAGTTCGGCGGGGTGTCCGGTTTGTTCGATCCACTGGACGACGGGATCGAAGACTGCGAGGTTTTCCGGGTTGGGCAGATGCTGAGGAACGTTGGGAAAGTTGCCGTCCGCAGCCCGCTGAGGCTCGAAAATGTCCACACCTTTGAAACCAGCAGCCTGCAGCACGGCAAAAATCGATGTTTCTCCAACGCCGTGCAGCGGGGTGAACACTGCAGGAATGTTTCGACTGGTGGAAGCGGAGAGGGCCGTCACAGCAGCGACATAGGCACTGTCGATTTCCGAACCGATGATGGTGATGGCGCCAGACTGCAGGGCGGCATCAAAGTCGGCAGAGGGGATCACGTCGGCGCGTTCCACTTCGCGGATGATGCCCTTATCGTGAGGCGGAATCACCTGGCCACCGTTGCTCCAGTAAGCCTTGAAACCGTTGTCGGCAGGAGGGTTGTGAGAAGCGGAGATCATCACGCCAATACTGCACTGCAGGTGGCGGACGGCGAACGACAGTACGGGGGTCGCGCGGTGCGAATCAAAGAGAAAAACCTTGAGCCCGTGGGCAGCAAATACACACGCAGCGATGCGGGAGAAACGAATGCTGTTGTTGCGAGTGTCGCAGGCGATCACGACAGAACCGGACTGACATCCAGTGGAACGCAGGTAGACGGCCATTCCGTGCGCGGATTCAGCAATCGTGCGATCATTGATTGTGGCCGGTCCCATTTCCCCCATCGGCCCACGCCGTCCGCCCGTACCAAAGGGAATGGCTGTCCAGAACATGGCGTCAAGGGCCGTCCAGGACTGGCTGCGGATCAGCTCTTCCAGTCGCGGACGCCACTGGCTCAGAGAGTCCTGCTGGAGCCACGTGCGGATGTTTCGCGGTGAATCACCGGTCAGTTTCCCGGAGGCGGCGGCAGATTCAACGGCGGCAAGCAGTTCGGCGGTCATGCAGGGGGTCCGGTGTGAATAGGAACGCAGGATGATGTGCTGAGCTTTCGACTGGGAATCTATGTCACAGCAGCCCTTCGAGCAAATGATGAAACGCCGCGAACTTTGCCCATAGTCGCGTTTCGCTCCGCGAAACGTTCACCCAGATTTTTCCCAGCTCAAGCCCCCAAATCGACACTTTCTGCCCCCACTCCAAACACACCCCGGAATGCCTGCCCTGCCATTCTTTCGCCATCCCTGGCTGCCCGTATCGAATGCTCCTCCACGCCACACGATGGTCGGAATTTATCGCTTTTGAGCCACCAGCTGTGCAGAGTTCTGATTTGACCAGTGACCTGCTAAACACGGCAGGAGGGTCGTCGCACGCCCATGGCGTTTGGTTCAGTTGTCCTGCGGTCGGGGATTTTGTGAGGATTGATCTGCTGATGCTTCGAGTTGCACCGGAAACGATTTTGCGAGAGCGGTTTGGTCATGAGGAATTTCGTGGCTGCCAGCAGGCAGTGATTGAACAGCTGCTGG
>JBEIEK010000014.1:0-36117 GCA_040382995.1 Planctomycetaceae bacterium | reverse complement strand
AGTGTGTTTGCGGACGTGTTGCCCGTGAGTGAGATACCAAGATCTCCGGCGAGCGAACCGGAGGTGATGCCGGTGCCGAGGGTGAGGCCGGTGGAGAAGGCTCCGCCAGCAGTCGCGTTAACGCCGGTGGAGATGTTCAGGGTGAGGTTGTTGGTGGAAGCGGTGAGTGAGGTATCGGGGTAGGTGCCGGACTGGACGTTGATGGTATCAGAGGCGGCGCCGGAGTTAAGACCGCGCTGGATGGAAGGGGCGGTGGTGGGGGTGATCGCTGTTGCGGACGTGGTGGCAGGAACGGTTGGAAGAGTGCTGTTTTCTGTGACGTAGATATTGCCGCTTCTGAGAACCACTGTACCGAGTTGGGCCGAGTCCACGCTGTCGGCGATACGGTTGGCGAGAGCGTACAATGATGTGGTACCAGTTTGGGCGTCGAGAGTGGTGCCTTCGATCACATTGGGTGTTGCATTGGCGATGTTGAGTCGAGTGCCGACGCTCATTTGCAGAATCGGAACGGCAGGGACGGCAGACTGGCTGCCGCTGTTGATGATGGTATTTCCGGAAAAGGTAATCGAGTTTGCGTTAACACCCTGCACACCACCGAGTCTTGCCACGAGGACGCCACCTACGTTGACTGCGGCACTGGTGGTATCGGGTTCCAGCATTACTGCCGCGATGTAGGGCACGGTGGAAGGGACGGTGGCGTTGCTGTTGTATGTGATCGTGTTCCCGGAAACAGTGGAGTTTGCCGAGGGTGGGTAGTATGTCGCATCGGCGGAACGCCCACCGGAGAGGACGAGGGCTGCGACTCCGGTGATGCGGCGGAAGGTGTTATTTGCGACCGTGGAATCCACGACACCGAGGACAGCGCCTGCCTGATTTGAGTAGTAATCGGTCCTGCAATCAATGTCCTCAATAATGTTGTTGCTGAAGACACTGCCTGCAGTAAGTGTTGGTAAATTGACGCCGCTGCGGCTGTTGCCAATCACGTTGTTTGTGAAGGTGGCTGCTGTCATGCGGGTGCGAATCTGTGCCTGCAGGATTGAGTTGTACGTGGCGTAGATGGTGTTGTCGTCAACGAGAAGATTGGAATAGACCAACTCCGCTGTCCCATTGCGGAACATGTTTGTGAAGACGAGACCGCGAGCGCCCGTGATTGACGTACTGGATGGAGTGGCGTTGCTTGACGTGGATATCAGATCGATGTAATTCCTTTCGACGCGGACACTGGCGTAAACTGAGCTGCTTGATTGAGGCGTATTGCTGGTGTGCTCACCGAACACTATGCCGTTAAACGAATTGGTGCGGGACGGCAAATTTGCATAGATCCAGTTGTTTTTCAGTGTGATGTTACTGCGTCCGGAGGATGCGGCCCGGGTATTGATTCCATCGCGAGCCAGGTTGCGCAGTTCGACCTTGAACCCATCGATGGTCACGTTGTCGGCTTCAATGGTCACCACGAATGACGAGCTGCCCCCGGTGCCATCGATCGTGGTTTCGCCACCGGACCGCGCAGTGCCAGCAGCCTTGACGCCTGCCTGGGCGCCGAGAAGTGTGAGCGACTTATTGACCAGAATATTCTCGCTGAATGTGCCAACACCGACTACGACAGTGTCACCAGCAGAGGCGGCGGTCAGAGCTGATGAAATCGAGGCGTAGCCGCCGGTGTAGTTGCCGGCAGTGGGCGGTACCAGACGCACACTGGCGGCGCTGCTGGTGAAGGTGATGGTGTTGACGCCGCTGACGTCAGAGGTGGTGGAGTCGGCGATTAGGGTGGCACGAAGAACTGTATTGCCGCTGCCGTTGGCTACGAACGCGTAGCGGTAGTCGGCAGGCGATCCGGCCAATTGGCTGAGAAGTGTGCGGTCTTCCAGTTCTTCGGCGACCACGGAGGCTTTGAGTGCCTGCCGGATTTCAGCGGAAAGGCTGGTGGGTTGGCGGCGGTGACGTCGACGGGATTTGGCGAAGGAAGCGGCGGATTCGCTGGAGGCGATGTTGCGAAGAGCTTTGAACCAGTCCGATTTCCGCATGGGTGGGTCCTGTGGAATGAAGGGAGAGCAGAGTTTGCAGGATGGGCTGCTGGATGGAGCCCAGCAGGGGGATTTCACTGAAGGCAGCGAAACTGCCGATTGTTCCCAAACTAGGGAAGAAGGCAGTCAAAGCAACAAAAATCGAGCCAAAAGCTACCAGATTTCACCAAGTGCGGGCTTCCCTGGGGCGTTCCAAGGTTTGGTGGTGTTCTTTTGTGCAGTTGTCACGGGTGGGATCGGAGAAAATAGGCGAACGAGTCCGGCTGTTCCTTCGCTGATGAGAGTGTCAATCTCGCCGGCGAAATACTGCTCCCTGGCCGCTGCGCGCCGTCAATGCCCCAGTTTTCGCGTGTATTCGCCTGTTTCACAGGTGGGCTCCTGCAGAGGCTGCGCCGGTTGTGAGTGCTGTGGCGTTTAGACGGAAGGGGACGGTGGTGCGTTCCCGCTTTCGGGCGGAGACTCCACAGATGGAAGAACGCGGCCGAGGCGACGTGTGCGGCCACCTATTGACCAGTGCACGTTTCAGGTACAGGACAGTTTTCCTTGAGGCGCTCCTCGAATGGGGCGCTCTAATGTGAAAGTTTTTGGGTCGTTTTTGCCCCCCCACCCCACCCGGACTCTGTTCGCAGCTCCACGGACTGGGTGTTGAACCTCCTGACTTCGGGATTGCAGGGTTTTCAAGTGTGTCCTAAATTGCACAGGGCATTTCGGGCTGGTCAGCGCGCGTTGACCAGTCGCCGGTGAGCGAGGTTGTTATGTGGCGGGGCCAGGAGGGCCTGCGTGAAACTGCTGCAGCGATATATTCTTGGCGAACTGGTGCGGGTGTTCCTGCTGCTGGTGACGGTGCTCACGCTGATGCTGGTGGGCCTGGGGGTGTTTCGTGAGGCTACGGAACGCGGCCTGGGGCCCGTGCAGGTGCTGCAGATCATGCCTTTCGTGGTGCCCAGTATGCTGCCGTTCACCATTCCGGCGACGGTGCTGCTGTCGGTGTGTGTGGTGTACGGTCGAATCTCAGGGGATCTGGAGGTCACGGCAGCCAAGTCAGCCGGGATCAGTGCGTTCCAGTTACTGTCGCCGGCCTTTTTGCTGGCGGCAGTGCTGGCGGCAGGTTCCTTTGGGCTCTCCAATTACGCGATTCCCTGGGCTGTGGCCAACATCGAGCGCATTGTGACTCAGGCGATCGAAGATATCTTTCTGGATGTGTTATCCAGCCAGCATCACTTTACGGACGACCACCGTGGCTATTCGATTACCGTGCATGATGTGCGAGATCGCACACTGATCGATGCGACGTTCCAGTACCGCACGAAGAATCATCAGCAGATTGCTGTTCGAGCGGATGCGGCTTCGATTCGGTTTGACCTGGAAGACAAGGTGATCCGGCTGAAGCTGGTGCGGGCACGGGGGTTTCGGGCGGGAAGTGACAGCGAGGCGGAGCTGAACCAGACGGAACTTACCTTTCCTCTTCCCCAGGAGATCGCACGCGTCAAGGCCCGGCACATGACGCTCAGAGATTTGCTGGTGGGAATGACCAGTGCCAGACAGCAGCAGAGTCAGCTGGATGCGAAAAGCAGTCAGGAGGCTGCGATGCTGCTGGCACTTGGGGAATTTGAGGAGCTTGCAGACGGCTCGGTCCAATCGCTGTTGAATGATCGTCGCCGTGCAAGAAATGATGAATTGCGGTTTCGCACGGAGATCCACAGCCGATTTTCGACTTCGGCGGGTTGTCTGTTTTTCGTCTTCATCGGTGGGCCGTTTTCGATGCTGCAGGCCCGCCGGCAGTTTATCACCACGTTTGTGATGTGTTTTCTGCCAATCCTGCTGGTTTATTACCCAGTGCTGTTTCTGATGCTTAATCTGTCGCGGACAGCCACGGTGAACCCTGTGTGGGCGATGTGGATTCCGAACGCGATCCTGTTTGTGATTGGCCTGTCACTGCTGGGCCGCGTGACTCGGCACTGAATCAGCCGCCGATGGAGTACATGGGACGCTCTGGCTGCAGAAAGCGAGCCGTGTTAATCTCGTGCCCTTCCCGCTTTGCGGCGATATTCTCCAGCATCGCTGCGGCAATCTGCCGGTCCGTACCACCGTTGCGCAGGAGTGGTCGGATATCGGTTTCTTCCAGACTGAAGAGGCAGTTGCGGAGTTTTCCGTCTGCGGTGATGCGGAACCGATTGCAGCTGCCGCAGAACGGCTGGCTTACGCTGGCGATTAACCCAATTCGGCCCCGGCCGTCTGCGAATTCGTAGTCCTGAGCCGGGGTGGCGGAGGCCTGAGGCAGGAGTGGAGTGGAGTGGCCGGAATCGTGGTTCGGCGAGGACGGTGGACTGGGAGGGACGGAGCGCAGCGGACCAAATTCTGCAGCCAGACGCTCAAGGATTTCGTGAGCGAACAACACCCGATTTCGCTGCCACTGACTGTCGGCATCCAGCGGCATGAATTCGATAAATCGCACCACGGTGTCAGTTTCCCGAGCGAGTCGGCCGAAGGGGACGAGCTGGTCCTCAGTGAGCCCGCGAACGGAGACGGCATTAAGCTTAATCGGTGAAAAGCCGGCGCGTCGCGCGGCGGCGATGCCTTCCAGAACCTGATCGTAACCTTCGCGGCGAGTCACGCGGCGAAATACATCGGGATCCAGCGCGTCGAGGCTGATATTCAGTCGGGAAAGTCCGGCTTCCCGGAGTGCCGCCGCCTGTCCTGCGAGGAGAATGCCGTTGGTGGTCATCCCGAGGTCGCGAATCCCGGGGATGGCCGCGAGTTTTTGGACCAGCAGTGGCAGATCACGTCTGACGAGCGGTTCGCCGCCGGTGAGCCGAATGCGGTCAATTCCAAGCCCTGCGGCCACGCGTGCGACGCGTTCCAGTTCTTCAAAGGTGAGCAGCTCTGCTTTCGGCAGGAACTCTACATTGTCAGCCGGCATGCAGTAGAAGCAGCGAATGTTACAGCGGTCGGTAACGCTGATTCGCAGGTTGGTGTGAATGCGTCCGAATGAGTCGATGAGCTGCGGGGGAGCGGGGGGCTGAATGTTCATCGGGCTGCTTCCGGGGCAGAACGGTGGGCAAGTCCGATGCCCGGATGCTGCCACTCTTCGCGGCCGTCCACATAATGTTCCTTCTTCCAGATCGGAACACGCTGCTTGAGGTTGTCCATCAGCCACTGCGCGGCCCCGAAGGCTGCGGCGCGGTGAGCGGAGCTGACCGCCACAGCAACGCTCACTTCACCAAGTTCCAGTCGCCCGGTGCGGTGCACCAGATGTACGTGGACCAGCGGAAACAGCGCACAGGCTTCCTGTTCCAGCTGCTGCAACTGTTCGAGTGCCATCTCGGGGAAGGCGGAGTATTCGAGGAAACGGGTGTGGGCGTCCCCAGTGAACTCGCGGACCGTTCCAAGAAACAACACGACGGCTCCGGCAGCCGGACTTCGCACCGCGGACAGCACGGCCTCGGTGTCAATCGGCTGCTGAGTGAGTTCAATCACGGGCGGGCTCTGATAAGGGTTTGTGGGGGACTAACCACCGCTCACGGGCGGGAAACAGGCGACCACGGCACCGTCATGGAGCAGTGCCGTGCCATCGGCATATTGATTATTCACCGCCCAGAGCAGGGAGGAGGCATACTTCTGAAGATTTGGATGCCGTTCGAGGACTCGTGATTGCACAGTCCCGAGCCGGCCATCGGGCTGGACAGTCAGTTGCCATGTGTCTGTCCCGGCGATCTCACGAGCAGCGGCAAAGAATCGGACTGTAATGGCCCAGGCGGGGTGTGTTTCCGGTGGGTTTGCGAGGAGTTGGTCGAGGACAGCAGCATTCGCGGGGGGGAACAATTCCTGCCGCAGTTGTTGCTGCGGGAGCCAGCGGAAGGGATGCGCCGGGGCCGGTGGGGGCGACTGCTGAGCGACTCCGACGCAGTGGCAGTGCCAAAAGTGAAGCTCCACGTCTCCATGGGGATAACTCCATGGGATCGTCGCCAGTTGTCTCGCCGGTTCAACAGTCAGCCCGGTTTCCTCGAAGCATTCCCTGACGGCGCAGGCCGGGGGCAGTTCGTCGGGATCGCATTTACCGCCCGGGAATTCGGAATAGCCTGCGAGCGGCACCCCTGAGGGTCTGGTGCCGACGAGGATGCAATCTGCATGCTGTACAATCGCGATTCCAATTCGCCGGACGGCCGTCATCTGCAGGCTCCTGGCCGAGGAAACTCAGGTGCTGCCTGGTTTCCTGAAGAAATCAGCTGGTGGGGCTCCCATGATACTGAAGCCACAGTCGACGTGGACGACTTCTCCGGTGATGCCGCTGGAGAGATCGCTGAGCAGCGCCATGCCGGTTTTTCCGACCTCGTCGGCAGTGATGTTGCGTCGCATTGGAGAAATGCCGCTGTACAGATTCAGCATATCGTCAAAGTCGCCGACGCCCATCGCACTGACGGTTTTGACCGGACCTGCGCTGATGGCATTCACACGGACGCCTTCGGGGCCCAGTTCGCTGGCGAGATATCGCACGCTGCATTCGAGAGCCGCTTTGCAGATGCCCATCAGATTGTAGCCGGGAATGACTTCTTCGCCACCGAAGTAGCTGAGTGTCAGCATGGAGGCTTTGTCGCTGAAGGCATTCGCGCGGCGTGCGGCGCCTGCCACGGCGAGCAGGCTGTAGGCGCTGATTTCCATTGCCGTTTTAAATCCACCGCGGCTGCAGTTCCAGGTTGGGCCTGTGAGATCGGAGGGGGGGGCAAAGGCGACGCTGTGCACGATAAAGTCGAGTTTCCCGAAGGTCTCAACGGCTTTGGCGATGACGGCAGCGATGTGTTCATCGTTGCAGACATCCATGGGCATGAGGAATCGGGAGCCGATCGGATCGACGAGTTTGGCGACCTTGTTTTGGTTCTTGGGGCGGTCACCGGAATCGGGCAGGTGCGTGAAGCCCATTTCGGCGCCTTCACGATGCAGGTTCTCTGTGATGGCCCAGGCGATCGAACGTTCGTTGGCAATGCCGAGCACGAGGCCGCGGCGTCCGGTGAAGAGGGCCATGGAAATTCCTTATTCTGGTGGCGTGTGTAAGCGGGGCTGACTTCAGTTGGTGGCAACCGGCTGAAGTTGCGGATTCAGTTGCTGCAGGGCTGCCAGGATCTGCTCTTCCCGAGAACGGACGGTATCGAGCAGTTCTGCGGCTTCGCTGTCAGCGGACCTGTTGAGCGTTTGTGAGGCCTCGGTGAGAGCAGCGAGTTGCCCCTGCTGGCTGTGGATCAGCCCGGCCATGAGCGACGACAGCGAAAGGAACTGCAGATCGGTGTATTCGGTGGGAAAGCTGCCGAAGTCGACTGGCCACTCGCGGGAATCGAGGAATTCAGCGATGGCACGAACGTCCAGACGCTGATCGGCAGCCAGTTGCTCGATTGAACGCCCAGCGGCAGCGGCTTCCCCGCGCACCCAGGGAGAAGACTCCGAAAGGTACTGGAGGAAGCTGCGGGAGAGATTGATCAGGACTGAATTGAGCAGTCGATCGTTGGCCTGGCCCGTCATGAACTCGTCCATCCTGCAGATTGAAAATTCAGTGGAACAGTGCCAGCGAGCGGGCGGCTTCGTTCGCCGTGGCGCTCATGACATAAGGGAATACTCCGAGCAGTACCACGAAGGCCGCCAGTGTCAGCACAAACGCGGACTCCCAGGAGGCAAACCGCAGGTCGACAGGTCGAGCATCTGCTGGCCGGGATTCGAGGAACATCGCCTTCAGTACTCGGATGTAGTAGAAGAGACTGAACACTGTGTTGAGAGCACCAAATGCGAGCACCACATACATGAAGCGGTGAAACTCACCGGCACGGTAAGCGGACGCAAAGATGAAGTATTTGCCGACGAACCCGGCGAACGGCGGGAGTCCGACAAGGCTGAACATGCAAATCAGCATGACAATACAAAGGGTTGGAGACTGGCTGATGAGGCCTCGCACGTCGTCGATGGTTTCTCCGAAAGTAAAGTTGCGTACAAGGGCGACTACGGCGAAGGCTCCAAGGTTCATGAAGAGGTAGGCAAGCAGATAGAACAGGAGTCCTTCCAGGGACTGAGCGATGTTGACTCGCAGCCCGGATGCAGCCGGAGCGGAGCTCATGATGAGCAGTGCGGCGACAGCCATCACCATGTAGCCGGCGTGAGCGATGGTGGAGTAGGCGAGGAGCCGTTTGAGGTTGTTCTGGGTGTATGCGGAGAGATTGCCCAGAGTCATGGTGATGCAGGCGAGGAACCCCAGTCCGGTGCCGAAGGCGGTGAGCACAGCCTCGTTCCCGGGGACACCCGCGAGTGAGACGCAGAGCCTGACAAGAAGTGCGAAGGCCCCGGCTTTCGAGGCAACGGAGAGAAATCCAGCAACTTCCGCGGACGCTCCTTCGAACGCGTCCGGACACCAGAAGTGGAAGGGCACGAGGGACAGTTTGAAGGCGAGGCCAACGGTGATCAGGAGCAGTCCGAGGCTGGCGGTGCGGACTTCAGGGTCTGAAAAGCCACCTCCGCCTGCGGCAGCTTCGGCGAGTCGGGTGGCGAGTTGGGACATATCGACTGTGCCCAGAACCCCAGCCAGCAGGCTGATGCCGTAGAGCATCACCCCAGCCGCACCGGCTCCGTACACGACATACTTGAGTGCCGCTTCGCTGCTGGGGCGACGTCCCTTCAGGAAGCCGACCATGGCGTAGCTGGGGACACTGGCCATTTCGATGGAGATGAAGAGCATGAGCAGGCTGTTGGAGGTGGCCATGAGCATCATGCCGATGGTGGCACCGAACAGCAGTGAGTAGAAGTCGGGGCTGTCTTCTTCGTCGGGGATGCCGGTGAGACTGGTGAGTGCGACGGTGAGGAGCAGGAAGAGGCTGAGAAAGGCCCGAAAGTAAACGGAGAAGGCATCGTGGATGAGCAGTCCGGTGAAGAATGTTTCGCCCCCGAGTTCTGCTCCGCCGAAGAGTTCGCGGTACTGGAGCCACGAGCAGGCGAGGGCCGCGGTGGCTCCGATGACGGCTACCACGCAGGCCGGGAGCAATCGGTCAGCGCTGAAGAGCCGCACGAGCAGCATCAGCACGATGGTGGCACACAGACACAACTCGACGCTGAAAAACGGCAGCGACTTCTCTGTGGTGTCCTGAATTAGCTTCTGAACGAGCTGGGAAAACAGCATTGCAGCACTTGCAGACAGGGGTCGGAGAAATCGGAGGAACGGGACGCAGGAGCGGGGCGCTGGGGCTGACGGTCAGTCGATGCTGGCCTGGGCCTGATTGAGTTGTTCAACGGACTTTTGGTAGCCGGCTTCAGCCGCTTTCGCCATGTTACGAACTGAGGGCGTCATGACGTCGAAGAGGAATGACGGGTAGACGCCGAGCACGACAGCCAGGGCCAGGAGAATCGCGGCGACGGCATTTTCACGGCCGTTGCTGGGGGTCAGTGCTTCAGGGTGAGGACCGCGGTATTCGGCACCGAGATAGACTCGCTGGAGTGCCCAGAGAATATAACCGGCTGTCAGGATCACGCCGGAGGCAGCGATGATGGCAAGCAGCGGTGAGAAGCTCCACGTGCTGATCACCACAAAGACTTCACCAATGAAACCGCAGAGTCCAGGCAGTCCGAGACCTGCGAAGAAGAGACCTGCGGCCATGCCGCTGTAGAGCGGCATCAGCCCCATCAGGCCGCCGAACTTGTTCAGATCCCGGTGATGCACGCGGTCGTACAACACGCCGACCATAAAGAACATGCCGGTGGATGAGATTCCGTGGGCAATCATCTGGAACATGGCACCGTTGAGGCCCATCTGCCAGTAGTCTGAATTCAGCGTTTCGCCGGTGGCTTCATTGATCTTCCAGATGGCGAGGCCGAGAAGAACATAACCCATGTGGCTGACCGAGCTGTAGGCGACAAGTCGTTTGAAGTCGGTCTGGGCCAAAGCAGCGAATGCTCCGTAAACGATACTGATCACGCCGATGGCCACAAGTCCCCACGCACAATATTGAGCACCATAGGGGCACAGCGGGAAGGCGATGCGGATGATCCCGTAGCCACCCATTTTGAGAAGTACGCCGGCGAGGATCATGCTGATGGGTGTGGGAGCTTCGACGTGAGCATCGGGCAGCCAGGTGTGAACCGGGAAGGCCGGCAGCTTGATGGCGAAGCCGATGAACAGGAGCAGGAAGGCGGTGATTTGGAGACCGGGGCTGAGCAGAGTGCCGGCCGAGGCGGACTGGGCGAGGGCCACGAGATTGAAGCTGTCAGACTGAGCACCGCTGTAGAAGTAGAACATCAGCATGGCCACGAGCATCAGCACGGAGCCGGCAAGGGTATACAGGAAGAACTTGATGGCCGCATATTCACGGCGGGGACCGCCCCAGACGCCAATGAGAAAGTACATCGGCAGCAGCATCACTTCCCAGAAGACATAGAACAGGAAGAAGTCCAGCGACAAAAACACTCCCATCATGCCGGTTTCCAGCATGAGGAACAGGATCAGATATCCGCGGACATGCTTCGTGATGCTCCAGCTGGCCGCCATGGCGAGGGTGCTGACGAGCCCGGTGAGCACGACAAGCGGCAGGGAGATGCCGTCGACGCCCAGTCGATAGTAGATGTTCCAGCTGGGAATCCAGTCCTTGACGTCAGCCGTGAGCATTCCGTCAGCGGGGTTGTACTGGAACCAGAGCGTCACCGAGAAGATGAACGTCAGGAGCGTCACGCCGAGCGACCAGAAACGCATGGCGTCTGCGTTCCGCTCGTCAAAGATCAGCAGCAGGGCTGCTCCGATGAGCGGCAGGAAGATCAGAATTGAAAGCAGGAAAAGAGGATTCATGGTTGCTTCACAGCCTGAAGTAACAGGAACCGGAGTTTATGCGGGGGAACCCGGCGGAAGGATCAGCCGGGGAATGTGCTGAGCAGAATAGCAAACAGGGCGACGACACCGGCGATAATGAACATCACATATTGACGCAGACGGCCTGTCTGCAGGTTCTTCAGGGCGCTGCCGACAGTCCACGTCGTGTTGCCCACAAGGTTGACAAGGCCGTCGACAACAACTTCGTCGAACGCTTTGTCCCAGCGGGAAACGAGCATGGTGATACGGGCCGATGCGTGCAGGATCCCGTCAAAGACGGTCTTATCAAACCAGGCGCAGAAACGTCCAACGATGTGCATGGGACGCATGAACAGAGCATCGTAGAGATCATCGAAGTGCCATTTGTTGACGAGGAAACCGTGCACGCCTGAAAGTTGACGGCGGATGTCTTCAACGTTGACTTTTCCGGAACCGTAGAGCAGCCAGGCGAGGAAGGTTCCGGTAACGGCTGCCATGAGCGCCAGAGCCCCAGCCCGTGCGTGCACTTCATGCACTGCAGTGTGGCCCGGCAATGTGAGCGATCCTGAGGAACCGGCAATACCATGGTGCACCCATGCCGGCTGATCACCGGTGATCAGTTTGTAGAGCACTCCGGCTTCGCCGCCCCACGCGCAGTAGGCTGCCAGAAGGGAGAGCACAAGCAGAGGCCCGGTCATGATCAGCGGCGTCTCGTGGCAGTGCTGGTAAACGTGAGCATCGCGGGGAGATCCCGCAAAGGTGTAGAACCAAAGTCGGAACATGTAAAAGGCCGTGATACCGGCGGTCACCAGCGGCACAATGAAGAGCAGGTAATGGGCGGGATTGGCTTTAACGAAAGCGAGTGCGGTGGCGACGACTGCGTCTTTGGAGTGGAAACCGGAGAACGCGAAGAGACTGCTCCAGCCGACAAGGCCAGGCACAGCAAGGCCAGCAATCGCGATGACGCCCACCAGCATCGTGAAGGCGGTGATGGGCATCTTTCTCCAGAGCCCGCCCATCTTCGGCATCTCCTGTTCGTGATGGCAGCCGTAGATCACACTGCCGGAACAGAGGAACATGAGAGATTTGAAAAAGGCGTGGGTCACCAGGTGAAACAGTCCGGCGCCCCAGCCGAACACGCCAAGGCCCAGCATCATGTAGCCCAGCTGGCTGATGGTACTGTAGGCGAGTACCTTTTTGATGTCAGTGGCAACGATGGCGATGGTGGCTGCGACGAACAGTGTGATACAGCCGACATAGGCGATGGTGAGCAGGACCTCGTGCACAAACATCGGATAGAAGCGACCCACAAGGTACACACCGGCCGCCACCATTGTGGCCGAGTGCACAAGGGCGCTGACGGGAGTTGGGCCCTCCATCGCGTCCGGCAGCCACGTCTGCAGAGGAAACTGAGCACTTTTGCCAATGCAGCCCGCAAACACGCCAAGGCCCGCGGTGACCAGCAGGAAGTAGGGGATGGTGCCGCGGTTTCCTGCAGGATTTGGTGACGTGGCTGAGCCAATCAGCACTTCTCCGGTTTCCGCGCTGCGAGTCACATTCCCATCAGCGTCACGTGGCAGCATTTGAAAGAGCCCGGCCTGCACCACGTGCCCCTCGGCATCCACGGTTTCGCCGAACTGGAATGTGCCGAAATAGGTCCAGACCACCATGAGACCAATGAGGAAACCGAAGTCTCCGACGCGGTTCATGATGAACGCCTTGTTGGCCGCGTTGCTGGCGGACTTGCGTTCGGTGTAGAAGCCGATGAGCAGGAAACTGCAGATGCCGACGAGTTCCCAGAAGATGAACACCTGGAAGATATTGCCGGCGATCACCAGCCCCAGCATGGAGAAGCAAAACAGCGAAAGAAAGGCAAAGAAGCGGTAGAAGCGTCCCGGGCGGTGCACATGATGCCCGTTACGAAGGTGCGCGTGATGGTCGACGTACTCCTCTGTGAGCTCTTCCGACATGTACCCGATCGCAAACAGATGGATGCAGGTGGCGATGAACGTCACCATGGTGAACATAACGAGCGTCAGGCTGTCGATGTAGTAGTCGATTGACAGTTGCAGGCTGCCGAAGGTGGCGAGCCGGTAGATGGTACCGGAGTAGACCGTCTGAGCCTTGTGGCTGTCGGCGGGCTCTTCAGCGGTCGAATTCACGAGTGATGCCGTGAGTAGTTTACCGGGAGGAGTGACGCTGCCATGCGGCTGGACTTTGGGGTCGTGTGAGTGGTCGCCGCCGTGTGAGTGATCGCCGTCATCTGCGAGCACTGACCAGTGCGAGGCATTGCCCCACGTGATGAGAGCGGTGGCGCTGCAGAGAAAGCCAGTGGCGATGCAGGCGACGGCGAGCCACGCGGCGGCGCGGCTTTTACGGCTGCCCCAGTACCCGCCGAAGATCTCGACGGCGAAACCGAGCAGCGGCAGTAGCCATGCGGTCATCAACAGGTTGCGGAGTGTTTCACCAGTCATGGGACATCCGGGGACGGCTGAAGGGAAGAGGGAGGGAGCCGGGAGGGAGAGGATGGAAGTCGGCGGGAATCCGTCAACCCTTCAACTTGTTGGCTCGATCCACGTCGATTGTGAGATGGTTGTTGTAGAAGTTCAGAGCGATCGCGAGCGCGACAGCGGCTTCGGCGGCCGCGAGAACGATCACGAAGAGTGAGAAAATCTGGGCGTCCAGTCCGAGTGACGTGTAGCGGGAGAAGGCGACAAAATTCAGATTGGCGCCATTCAGCACCAGTTCAACTCCCATGAGGACTCCGATGCCGTTCCGCTTCGTGGCCATGCAGACCACTCCGCAGACAAACAGCACTGCGCCGACAACAAGGTAGGCCTGAAGACCGGACTGCATAGGGCACACCAGATATGAACCAGGGAGATGTGGGGAGAAAACCTTGACGGCGCACAGGACTTCAGGGAGTGTTGCGCCGTTTGGCACGTGCAAGATAGGCAGCACCGATCAGGACAACCAGGAGGTGCACAGAGACAATTTCAAACGGGAGCAGATACCCGGGTGAGAGTTGGTCGCTGTCGGGCAGGTCAAGATCGGGGCGTGTTCCGAGCAGCGACAAACCGAGCGGTCGGAGGGTGTTACCGGCAGGAGCGGCGAGGCTGGCGGGGGCCTGAGTGGCCGCGGGCCACTCGACGCCGCTCACCGCAGAGAACACAACAAACAGGAACAGCAGCGCGACTGCGGCGCCCAGGATGGTCTCTCCGGGCGATGTGGCAATTTTGAGGTATGGACCGCTGGCTGTAAGCATGACCCCGAAAACGAGCAGCACAAGGGTACCGCCGACATAAATCAGCAGTTGCGCGGCTCCGACGAAGTCAGCATCCGCAAGGAAGAAGAGGGCTGCGGTGCTTCCGAGTGACAGCACCAGCCAGAAGGCCATGCGCACCACGGTCTGAGCCACAACGACGGCAACGGCGCTGAGGCAGGTGATTGCCGCGAAGATGGTGAACAGCAGAGACGATCCGTCGATCAGCGGCGGGTTCATTGGATGGTGGCCTTTGCAGCGGGCGCGAGGCTGGCCTGAGCGGGAGTTGCAGTGTTGGTACTGACGCGGGCAGCTTCACGAATTTCGGCAGCCGTGCGATTTCCCAGCGGATCGGGCGTCCATGAGGAACGCTGCGAGGCTGTGGCCAGCAGAAGCGGCCAGAGTGTGGCGCCAAGAAACAGGAAGCAGCTGATGGGCACGAGGTACTTCAGGCAGGTGGTCATCACCTGGTCGATGCGGAGGCGTGGCAGAGTCCAGCGGAGCCAGATCTGCACAAACACCCCGAAACTGGCTTTGGTCACAAACACGAAGGCGCCGAGGACATTCGCCAGATAACCAACGATCGCGGAACCTTCGCCGGTCGCGGAAGCGTTGCGGGCGACGTAAAGCGCATCGTCCAGCGGCGGAATACCGGTATTCCAGCCCCCAAGGAAGAGAACGGAGGCGATCCCGCAGACAGCGAACATGCTGGCGTATTCGCCCATGAAAAAGAACGACCAGCGGATCCCGCTGTACTCTGTATGAAAACCACCTACCAATTCGCTTTCGGCCTCTGCAAGGTCGAAAGGTGCTCTTTTGCAGCTGGCCGTGGCCACCACAAAGTAAACGAAAAATGCAATGAATGCGAACGGATTGTGAAAGAGAAACCAGTTCTGGATGCCACCGCGCTGCATGCCACCGATTTCACCAAGATTCAGCGAGCCCGCGGCAATCACAGGCACAAGGGCGCAGATTGCCAATGGGATTTCGTAGCTGACCATCTGAGCAGCTTCACGCATGCCGCCGAAAAGGGACCATTTGGAGCCGCTGGAATAACCAGCCATGATGATCCCGAAGACTTCCAGAGACAGAATCGCCAGAATGATGAACAAACCGCAGTCTGCGGCCACAGCGACCCAGCCGGAGCTGAACGGGAGCACCATGAATGCGGCGAAGGAGGCGACGCAGACAAAATAGGGAGCGGAGCGAAACAGCAGGGAATCGGCGGCCGGGGGACAGAGGTCTTCTTTCTGCACCAGCTTGATGCCGTCTGCCAGGGACTGCAGCCAGCCGAAGAGACCACCAGTGCGGGTGGGGCCGAGACGGTCCTGGATGCGTCCGGAAACTTTGCGTTCAAGCCAGATGAACACGGCTGGCGAAAGTGCGAACGCATGCACCAGCAGCACTGCGTGGATGATGGCAGCCAGCACGTACTGGAAATTCGGCCCAACGAATTCAGGGAAGTAACCGCTGCAGTATTTTTCAAGGAATCCTGCGATCGTTTGCGTTGCCCACATGTTTCGCTGCTTGCTGAAGGCCTGTTGTCCGGGAAGGGACTCACAGAAGGAATACGACCACCGCCGATCTTCCGGGAATATGACAGAAGCGCCACGGCTCTGCAACCAACCACCCCTGAGGTTTCGCTGCGCCTCGATTCTGTTCTGCTGGATGAGACATCCCGCAGGGGAATTTCTCAAGCGCAGGAATAATTTCATTCAGCGGGTTGCCGGCGACTGCTGGTGGATTCCACGTTGAGAGTGACTACAACTTGGCTGAAAGTCATCTGTCCACCGGAACCCAGTTCACCAGAGAGCCTGCCATGCGTCGACGTGCCTTTACGCTCATTGAATTACTTGTCGTCATTGCGATCATTGCCATTCTGGTGGCGCTTCTGCTGCCGGCCGTGCAGCAGGCGCGTGAGGCGGCCCGCCGCACACAGTGCAAAAACAACCTCAAGCAGATCGGACTGGCGCTGCACAATTACGAGGGCACATTTGGCCGGCTGCCCCCCGGTTTCATCAGCGTCAACAATGCCTCCACGATCACTCAGATCCTGCCCTACTTCGAAGCCGGCAACGTTTACAACACCTTCAACTTCAACGTCGACATCAATTCGCACGCGTCCAACCTGGCCGCCCGCCAGCAGATTCTTCCCGTGCTCAACTGCCCATCGCAGCCCTCCAGCCCGGCGTTTGTGCTTGCACCGACCCAGTGTCCAAACGGTTGCGGCACGACGAACTACGTGCAGAGCCTTGGTGATAACGCCAACTTCGCCGCTGGCCGCGGCCCGTTTGGTCGCAATCGGGGTGCGGCCTTTCGTGACATCACGGATGGATTGTCAAACACCGGCCTCTTTGCAGAGATTGTGCTGGGCCCCAGTGGCGGTTCGCCGACTGCGGGAGTAATTGCTGCCGGCACAAAGGAAGACCTGTGGGTGGCCACCAATCTGCCGTTTGGCACATGGGATGGCGACGCCAATGCGGATCTGGTGCCGACGGCTGCCTGTGAAAACCGGGCCACATCTGCCATTCTCTACCGTGGCAAGCAATATTACCGGGGCGTTGTGGTGGCCACCTTTTATTCGCATACGATGACGCCCAATTCGCGGCTGCGTGACTGCATTCGCAGTGTGGGTTTTGACCGTGGACATCTGGCCGCCCGCAGTTTCCACACAGGAGGCGCTCAACTGTGTCTGGGGGATGGTTCCGTGCGGTTTGCCAGCGAGAACATTGACCTCCGCGTATGGCGTTCCGCTGGCAGCATGTCCGGTGGTGAAGTGCTGGGGGACTGGTAGTATGAGACACGGCTGCTGTCTGGCCCGTGTCCTCCGATTCCCGGAATTCTCCTCCATCCTCTGCGAAAGGTTCGGTCGTGATGCGAATCGCACCGCTTGTGCTGCTGACATTTTTTTCCATCTCCGCCGGTTGCGGTTCCGGTTACGGTCCTCAGGCGGAACAGGCTGCCAGTGTTCCGGCAGCGGGAGTGGCCACCTGGAAGGGGCAGCCTTTGTCCGGGTTCCGGATCACGCTGCACCCGGCCGACAACCAGCGTCCGGCCTCTGGTGTGACCGACGCAGAGGGCCATTTCGTGCTCGGCACAAACTCGCTTGATGACGGAGCTGTGCCGGGCACGCACAAGGTTTCCGTGATCCCGGAACTGCCCGTGGATGACGGGCTGGGATCAGCCCCGGCGGACGCTGCATCCCCGAAACCTTCTGTCGAGCTCCCGGCAAAATTCGCCAGTCCGGAGAGTTCCGGGGTGACGCTGGAAGTGCCAGCTGGTGGCAGCAGCAGTCTGCAGTTGACTTTGCAGTAGTTTGTCGCGCAGACTTCCGACTTCCCCGGGCACTCCTGAACTCCGGGGACCTCTTTCCGCGACGGAAATCGCAGCATGTCGGCTCCTGGTCACCCGCAGCTTCCCGTAATTCTGATTGGTGCAAGTAACCTGACGCTCGGTTGGCGCAGTCTGCTGGGGCCCCTGCGCGCCGCTTGTCCTGGTCGGCTGGACGTCCATCTGGTCGCTGGCATGGGCCGTTCCTACGTCAAGCCGGCGAGGTTTGCCCACCGCTCGCTGCCCTCGATATTGGATTGCGGTTTCTGGGAAGCAATTCCCTCTGCTGCAGCTCCCCCGCGAGTGCTCATCACAGACGTTGGCAACGATCTGGCGTACGGAATCGACCCTGAGCGGATTGTGGAGAGTGTGGAGGCGTGTATTTCCCGGATTCAGTCATGGCGGCCGGACGCCCTGACGGTGCTGACTCTGCCGCCACTTGCCTCCCTTCAGTCCATGGGAATGGCTCGGTTCCGCGCCGCACGAGCGCTGCTTTTTCCGGGTTCTCGCCTGCTGCTTCCGGACGTGCTTCGTCTTGCCTCCGCTCTGGCCGAACTGCTTGAAAACATCGCCCGAAAGTATGCCACGTCTGTGATCACGCCTCCAGCCGCGTGGTACGGTCTGGATCCGATTCACATCCGGCGGTCAGCCCGAGCGACGGCGTTTGCCAGCATGTTCGCGTCGTGGGGAACGTTCGGGGCTGGGGCTCAGCCCGCGAATCTCACACCTGTTCCCGCGTGGCCGTGGCTGCCAACCCCGGCCGAACGGTGGCTCTTCCGCAAGTCACAATCCACACCGCAGCCGGTTTTCAGCAGTTCGGACCTGTGGATTTCGGCATGGTAAACGGCGTTCGGAGGTGACCTTACCGGGACTGCGCTGGCAGGGAACTGCAATTGTCCCTAAAATCCTCCTACCTTTGGCGGCAACTGACTGAACCACGGAAGGAGACCTCGTCGCATGGAAATGCTCTGCCCAATTCTCGGCCGTCCGACAACAGTTCGACTCACGGGCTTTCAGTCCGGTCCATGGCGGGTTGTGCAGTGCACAGAAACCGGCTTTGTCTTTCTCGCGGATCCTCCTTCCTACGAACAACTGCAGGTAGAGCACGCGTGGGAAGTGACCTCGGCGGCTGAAAAGCAGCGACGTCGGGACGCGGAACCGTGGCTGTCGAAGCTGTCGCTGGCGGCAGCGCGTCTGAAGCTGCGACTCTTTCCTCGCCGCAACCGTTTCTTCGATCTGTCGCTGCCCTTATCTGAACTGATGCCGGCGGGGCAGACTCTGCGGGTCCTCGATATCGGCTGTGCGGCTGCTGATCTGCTGCACGATCTGCACAATCGATTCGCGGCGATTGGCCGTCGAGTGGTTCCTTTCGGCATCGAGGTGTCTGCGCATCTTGCGAAGCTGGCGGATGCTGAATGTGCCCGGCTGGGCGGGCGAGTGGAATTTGCAAGTGCTCTTGAAGGGGCAGCGCGATTCGAGCCTGGTTCTGTTGATCTGGTGATCATGTCTTCGTTCCTTGAACATGAAGCACGGCCCCTCGCGCTGCTGAAGGCACTCGCACCGGCACTTTCTGCTGATTCGCTGATTGTGCTGAAAGTGCCCAACTTTGGCTGTATCAACCGCTATCTGCGTGGCGGTCGCTGGTGCGGCTTTCGCTACCCGGATCATGTGAATTACTTCACCCCGGCCACTCTGAAACGACTGGCTCACGAGGCTGGTTTTGTGGTCGCCCGACAGCAGTTGATTGACTGTCTGCCGACGAGTGACACGATGTACGCAGTGCTGCGGAAGCATCCTGATGCCGCGGCCTGCAGTGGCCGGAAGATATCCTGTGGAGCTGAGACGTATAAGGCAGGCCGGCGGGCTGCCTGAGTGCGATCACGGCACCGGGGATTCCGGGGACCGCAGGAGTCCTGCGGAGGATTCAAAGAAGCGCTGGCGTCGTTCCGGGAGCAGTTCCGGTCTGGAGGACTGTTCCTGGAGATCGCTGATGTTGGCGAGGCAGAGTCGGCAGCCAACCAGGTGCAGGTGGAAATGAATGTAGTCTGCGGCGTCTGGCGGGAGGGTCTGCAGCAGGAATCCGCCGAGGTCTGATCGGCTGGGGCAGGAAAGACGAAGGCGCTGCCAGATTTCGCCGATGGAGTGTCCACCCTGATCGCGCTGTCGGATCAGAGCGGCTGTTCGCTGCCGCAGCAGCGGATCTTCGCGGAGGCAGTTTTCGAGTTGTGCGAGACGATCGGCGGGGAGTTGTTCGTCCAGCCACGCGGCGAGTTCGCGGTCTGTCCAGTCCATAATTGCGGTGGCTGCGGGGTGGTGAGGTGAGTGAAGGCTGCTGTGGCGGGAGTCTACTGTGGTCAGTTGAGTCTGGCAAATCCGATTCCACAAAGTCACCCTCGGATCTCCACTGTGTTCACCCGAAGGTCCTTGTATGATTTCCCTCGCTCCGCTAAAGTCCGGCCAGCGACTATCAACCTTTGCTCGCGGAAGATCTGCTGTGCTCTACCGGCCTTTCCATAACACGGATCCGCCACGGCTTCATCACCTCTGGCATGCCTGTCAACTGGGCCGCAATGCAGCCGAGGGTTTTCCGTGTGACATCTTTGAACTGCTGGCGATTTCGCCCCCATTCTTTGAGCGTTCCGGATTGATCGTGGCGGAGCAGGATGGGAAGGTTGTGGGATTTGTGCACGCCGGCTTTGCGGTGAACCAGCAGGAGACCGCTCTGAATCCTCGCGACGGTATCCTTGCTGCCCTGATGGTGCATCCGGAATTCCGCCGCCAGGGCATTGGCCGTGAACTGGTGCGGCGGGCGGAACTTTGGTTGCGATCCCGCGGTGCGATTACGGTGGAAGCCGGCAGCGGGCCGGGGCGCAGCGGCTTCTACTGCGGTATTTACGGTGGTCTGGAGCCTTCCGGCTTCTGTTCGTCGGCAGCTCCATGGAAGGAATTCTTTGGAGTATTGGGATACGGTCCCGGTCAGGAAACCTACGTGCTGCGTCGCGATCTCAATCAGACACGGGATCCTGTCAACGCCAGGCTGCTCAGACACCGCCGCGATCTGAAGCTGGTGATTACGGATCGGCCGGGTGCTGAAACCTGGTGGTGGTTTGTTCGCTTTGCCCATCTGGACAGTCTTCGCTTCGAGATGCGGACGCGGACTGGCGATGAACTTGTGGCGTCCGGACAGATCGTCGGGATGGATCTCTATATTCCCAAATGGGGTGTGCGGAGTGTGGGGATTCGGGGTATTTATGTTCCCGAAGCGCGTCGTCGCTACGGTTATGCACAGTCGCTGGTTCACGAAATTTGTCGTTGTCTGCGCGACGAGTCTGTGCAACTGGTTGAGGCTCAGGTGGCTGCCGACAACGCGCCTGCGATTGAGCTGTTCACATCTGCCAAATTTGAACTTCACGCGAGGCTGCTGACCTTCCGCCGGATGCTTGAACCGTGACATCCGAGTCCATCTCGGCGCGGGTGCTGCCCGCATGGGTCCCGGCAGAACTGCCGGCAGACTGGCTGCAGGTGCTCAAATCGCCCAATGTCACTCCGGTACTTCGACAGCTTGACAATTTTCTTCAGCGGGAGTGGGCGAGCAGTCCGGTGTTCCCGCCACGAGCTTCCATTTTCCGGGCGCTGCAGCTGACTCCATTGCAGCAGGTCCGCGTGGTCATTCTGGGCCAGGACCCTTATCATGACGATCATCAGGCGAATGGTCTGGCCTTCGCTGTGGATCCGCCGCTGACTCTGCCTCCATCGCTCCGCAACATTCAGCGGGAACTGCAGCAGGACCTGCAGCTTGAAGACGTGCCTCGGTTAAGGCTTGAACGGTGGGCAGCACAGGGCGTCCTGCTGCTCAATACGGTGCTGACCGTCCGCGCCCACAGTGCCAATTCGCATCGCGGGCAGGGCTGGGAACAGGTCACGGAAGCGCTGCTGGAGTCGGTGAATCGTGGCCCGGCGACGGCCTTCATCCTGTGGGGGGCACCCGCCGCCAGAATCGCTCAGCGGCTGCATTCAAGGCACTTTGTGCTGACGAGTCCGCACCCGTCCCCCCTTTCGGCGTGGCGGGGTTTCTTTGGCAGTCGCCCGTTTTCGCGGGTGAATGAGTTTCTGGTGCGGGAGGGGCATTCGCGGATTGACTGGGTTGAGCCGCGATAGAGCTGTAGCAGAGCCGCGAGTGAGCGGAGTGTTTTCATGAAAAAAGCCGCGGGCAGTTGCCTGACCGCGGCTTTCGAACTTCACTGCGGACCGTGGGACTGGTCTAGTACATATCTTCACCACCGTGGTTATGGCCGCCGCCCTTCTTGTCATCCTTCGGCTTTTCGGCGATGAGAGCATCGCTGGTGAGCAGGAGGGTGGAGACGCTGGCGGCGTTCTGCAGGGCGGTGCGTGTGACTTTGGTGGGGTCGATCACGCCGGCCTTCACCATGTCTTCGAACTTGTCGGTGGCGGCGTTGTAACCGAAGTTACCTTCACCGGTGGCGACCTTTTCGCAGACCACGCTGCCGTCGACGCCGGCGTTGTCAGCGATCTGAGTGAGCGGGGCGCGACAGGCGCGAACGATGATGTCGTAGCCGACTTTTTCATCGTGCGACAGTTTGCCTGGCTTCACGGCGGTGGAAGCTCGCAGCATGGCCACTCCGCCACCAGGAAGAATACCTTCTTCCACGGCAGCCCGCGTGGCGTGCAGGGCGTCCTCGACGCGGGCCTTCTTTTCCTTCATTTCGCTTTCGGTGGCAGCACCGACGTTGATCTGAGCAACACCGCCGGCGAGTTTGGCGATGCGTTCTTCGAGTTTTTCGCGATCGTAGTCACTGGTGCTGTTTTCCAGTTCACGACGGATCTGCTCGATACGGGCCTGGATATCAGCCTTCTTGCCGCCACCTTCGATGACGGTGGTGTTGTCCTTGTCGACAACGATTTTGCGAGCGGTCCCGAGGTCGGTGATGTCGATGCTGTCCAGTTTGATGCCAAGATCTTCGAAGATGGCAGTGCCACCAACGCTGATGGCGATATCCTGGAGCATGGCCTTGCGGCGATCGCCGTAACCGGGAGCTTTGACAGCGCAGACCTTGAAGGTGCCGCGGAGCCGGTTGATGACCAGTGTCGCGAGTGCTTCGCCTTCAACTTCTTCAGCGATGATGAGCAGGGGGCGATTGGACTGCACGACCTTTTCGAGAACGGGCACGAGGTCCTTAATGCTGCTGATTTTCTTTTCGTGGATCAGCACGTAGGCATCTTCGAGCACGACTTCCATGCTTTCGGAGTCGGTGACGAAGTAGGGGGACAGGTAACCGCGGTCGAACTGCAGACCCTCGACGACCTCGAAGTTGGTGTCGAGGCTTTTGCCTTCTTCGACGGTGATGACGCCGTCCTTACCGACCTGCTCCATTGCGTCAGCCAGAATTCGGCCGATTTCTTCGTCACCGTTGGCGGCCACAGTGCCGACCTGAGCGATGGACTTGCGGGTCCGGCACTCCTGAGCCATGCCGCGGAGGTTGGCGATGATGTCGGAGACGGCACGGTCCATGCCGCGCTTCATGTCGAGCGGGCTGACACCTGCAACAACAGCCTTGAGACCTTCATTGTAGATTGCTTCGGCCATCACGGTGGCGGTGGTTGTCCCGTCTCCGGCGACATCACTGGTCTTGCTGGCCACTTCGCGAACCATCCGAGCACCCATGTCCTCGAACTTGTCGGGAAGTTCGATTTCACGGGCCACGGTCACGCCGTCCTTGGTGACCGTTGGCGAACCAAAACTCTTTTCAATGATCACATTTCGCCCGCGTGGGCCGAGCGTCACCTTGACAGCGCGGGCGAGTTTGGACACGCCGCGACGCATAGCTTCCTGAGCTTCCTGATCAAAGACAATCATCTTTGCCGCCATTACCGTTGTCTCCCGTTTGAGTATTCAAGTCGAAGAATATGCGAGGAACGTATGCCTGCCGGAACGGCAGAGCATCACGCTGAACATCACGCTGAACATCACAGAGTCGCGAGGATGTCGCTTTCACGCATCAGCAGGTAGGTTTCGTCGCCGACGGTGATTTCGTCGCCGGCGTATGAACTGAACACGACTCGGTCACCTTCCTTCACGGTCAACGGCACGCGTTCGCCCTTGCTGTTGACGTGACCGTCACCGACAGAAACCACTTCCCCACGCTGCGGCTTGCCTTTTGCAGCGTCCGGCAGAAGAATTCCACCGGCCGTCTTTTCTTCAGCCTCGGCCCGCTTCAGAACCACCCGGTCTCCAAGAGGCACAATTCGAATACCGCCTGAGGCAGCCTTTTTTGCCATGACACTCTCCTGACGTGCTTTCCAGCTTACTCGTGACAAATTTTGCGAAATCCCGGCCACAGGCCGGTCCTGTTTCCACCACCACTGATTCCGGAATCGGCCAGAACTGCAGTGCTGTGAACGCTTGGGGGGAACTTGAGCGAATCATGTGCCGAAAACTGTGTTGAAGGCGTAAGTGTCTTTCATCAAAAGGTTTGCGGATATTTTTCAGCATGTGGCAGAAAGTTGAGATGCGGGCAGACTGCCGTTTTGACACAGTCGGGATCTCTTTGCTTCTGGGTTTACCACGTTTCCCTCCCGGAGCCCTTCCACAACACCGCGTCCGCTGTTAACCTCCCGAATCTCTCTCCCGCACTGACAGAGTCATCTGATATCGATTCCGCGGCCACGGAATCTCAGCGTTCAGGACTCTGCCCGTGAATACCGTTTTCGCCGACCGCAACAGCACCACCGCCGCCACTTCGCAGATTGCTGCCGGGATCCGGCAGCAGGTTGCCTGCCGGCTGCTGCTGCTTGCCGCCTCCCCCTCCAGGCCCCGGGGCCGGTCGAAGGCCGCACACCGGCCCTCCGAGGTCGTTGATCAAACCGCCTTACCAGACCTGCTCCCACAGCTCGCAGCGCTGCTTGGTTGCGACCAATTCGCTGCTGCCGAGCGACTTCTGCAGGCTGCCATCCGAGGGCTCTCTGACACCGTGCCCCCCCGGCCGCCGCAACTCCGGGAATGGCTCCTGCTGGCACTCTTTGGGCTTCTTCAGGAGGACGCTGCGTCAGCGGATGCCTATCTGCGTCAGGCGGAATTGCAGCAGTTGCGGAACGGGGCCCTGGCGAAAGGTGCCGGCTCTCTGGTTTTCGTGCTGCAGCTGTCACGCTGCCTTGCGAGCCTTGCAGCTCAGCGGTCGGGTGCTGCGGAAGAACTGCTGGACGCCTGTGAATCGGCTGAGGAGACAGCGGGCGATCCGCACTGCATGTGGCTGATCCTGCAGTTGCGTACGGTGTCGGCGCTACTGGCCTCACAATATCGCACGGCGTGGCAGACGTGGCAGGCGGCGATGGCAATTCAGCAGACCCAGCGAGCACTGCGGTTAACGCCTTCCGTGGGGGTTCCCGGGCGATTGTGGCTGCAGACAATGGCTTCGCGGGAAGTTGCTGCAGCGAACAACTGAGTCTTCCGGAATCAGCACCGTGGTGGTGAAACGGTGTGCAGAGCGACGGCCGGCGATATTTTCAGCTCCGCACCTTGTTTCTCCATGTCAGGGTCGGCACTGCTGACGCCCTGAAAAACTACATCGGGGCTGGCCGTGGCTCCACCGGTGGCCGTACCAGCGGTGTCTGGCCCGGTGGGGCGTCTCCAGGGGGATTCTCTCCTGGAATGCGACCGCGGTTTGTGGGCAGTGTGACTTCCCGGCCGAAAGGCACGAAGATTTTGGGCACTTCCTCCAGTTGCCGCTGCTTCTGCATGAGTTCTCCCTCGCGATCGGGGTGGAACAGGAGCAGCCCACGAAACACTTTCTGCATCATTTCCGCTTCGCCGCACTGGCGGGCGAGTTCGGCGAGCTGGAGACGCGGTTCGATGTCGGTCAGGGTGCTGCCGACGACGGGTATCAGATCGCGCATTTGTTTGCGGATGGCTTCCAGCTGTTCGATGTTTTGCCTGGCTTTGTCCTGCAGATCGGCGTCCTCGGTGAGCCGCGCCAGTTGTTCGAGGGTTTTCATGCCATCGAGTGATGTGGGGAATTGAATACAGGCTGCGAGGACTTCGTTGAGCACGCCTTTGGCAGCATCTGCACTCTTCTCGGCGACGGCAAGTTTCCCCATTTGAAAGGCGATCATGGGGCTGCCCTGAGCTTCCCGCATCCCGCGTTCGACCGCCGTGCGGGCTTCTTTCACCTTGCCTGCGGCCATGAGATTTTCGGAGCGGAAAAGTGCTGCCATCATTTGATTGTCGAGCATTTCGATGTATTTGTCGGAATCCTTCAGGGTGCCCAGCTGGAGGCGACATTCGAGAATGCGGGAGGCCTTGATGCTGTTGGTGGGGTCAGTCGGGAACGCGTCGATGGCTGCTGCAAAGAGCGTTTCAGCTTCAGCGTAATTGCCGCGGTCGAATTCGATTTCGGCCAGCTGGTACAGGACTTTCGGCTTTTCGAAGCCGACTTTTTCGAGCTCTCGGAGGCGGCTGGTGGCGGCATCCCAGGCCTGAGCTGTGGCAAGCATTCCGGCGGCGATGAACCGGGCTTGCTTTCCGGCGTCAGGATCTTCGGTGAGTGAGTTCAGAATATTGACGGCTTCCTGAAGTTGCCCGGCTGTGCCGTGGGCGCGGCCAAGGCTGAGGAGTGCCTTCGAGCGGAGTTCGGGGTTTTCGGAGGCTTTTTTGAGCAGTGGGATGGCTTTGAGCGGCATGCTGCGGCCCATGAAGAGCACACCGTCGAGAAATTGAGTATGGGATTCAAAGGCCGGGTATTTGCGGAGTTGTTCAAGCTTCTGCTGAAGCAGATCACGGTTACCGGCCTCGCCTGCCGCGAGTGCTTCCTGGAACAGCTTCGCACCGTCCTCCGGGGAGATGCGGCTGATCAGCATGCCGGCCACGGCCAGTCCGAAAGTTCCAACCGCCAGCCAGACCCACCATGGAGCGCCGGTGGGGGGGCGATAGGTGGGGGCAGCAGTGCGCGGGCGATTTGTGCTCATGGCTGGTAATTCGGAGGACCAGTTGGGGAGGAAGAAAACAGCCGCGTCTTCGCAGAAATTGGCCTGTGAGGCAACTGTTGAGCGAGAAAGGCTGGACTTTCGTGTCTGAGCTTACGACAGTCCGAGTGTGAGTATTGGAAGAATCCCGGGGAAAACACCGGCAAGGGCTCAAAAAGCGGCGGCTTGTCGATGTCTCCCGAATAATGCGAAGCGTTGCGGCATGGCCCAGGACCCCAGAAAATCCTCCCGTCGAGAACTGCTGGCGGCGGTCGCTCCGGCGCCCGCAACGCCGGCAGCGAGCCGTCCACAGTCGGTGGTACCAACGGGCGGAAGCACCATCAGGCTTTCGACGCGGGCGATGGCCTGTGACTTTACCGTCATCCTCAACCCCTCCGAAAACGCCGCCGTGCCCGCTGCGGGTGAGGCTCTGGAGCGAATTCATGCGGCTGAGCGGTGGATGTCGATCTACAGGGACGACAGCGAAATCTCTGTCGCCAATCGCCTGGCGTGGCAGCAACCGGTCACGGTGAGCATCGATTTTTTGAACCTGCTGCGGCTGTCTGCCCGTCTGCAGACGCTGACGGAGGGCGGATTCGACCTTGCCACCGGACGGCTTACCCAGTTGTGGCGGATCGCGCGGAAAGTCGGGCGGTTGCCGGAGCCTGCTGAGGTGGAGGCGGCAAGGGCTGCCTGTGGCTTTGGTCAGGTGGAATTCGACGAGCAGGCTGGTACGCTGCGATTCACTCACCCTGAGCTGGGTCTGGACCCCGGGGCAATCGGCAAGGGCGTCGCGCTCGATGACGCCGCCACCTGGCTTGCCAGCCGCGACAACGCGCCCGCGGATTTCCTGATTCACGGCGGCCACAGCAGTCTGCTGGCGCGGGGCGGACACAATCAGCACGATGGTTTTCCGGTGGGTCTGGGAAATCCGCTGCTGACCCAGCAGCGGATGGCCACTTTGCTGCTCAGAAACCATGCGATGGGCACGAGCGGGTCAAACATTCAGTTTTTCCGGCACGCCGGACGGCGGTACGGGCATATTCTGAATCCGTCCACAGGCTGGCCGGCGGAGGGAGTGCTGTCTGCCACGGTCCTGGCGCCTTCAGCCGCCGTCGCCGACGCACTTTCCACGGCTTTTTTTGCAGTTGGAGCGGTAAAGGCGGTTGATTGTTGTCGCCGGATGCCCGAAATTGGCCTGATTCTGACTCCGATGCCCGAGCGTGGCACCCTGCTGCGACCGCTGGTGATCGGGATTCCCCCCGATCAGATTTACTGGAATGAGCAACAGGCGGAACCGACTTTTCTCAACCCGCATTTCCTGGAATAATTGTGCGGGCAGGTCTTCATCACCGCCTGCAGTCGAAATTCCGGTCTGCCTTTGTGTACACTCCAAAGCCCTCCACCTTTTTTTCGGCACTCTGCCGGATTTCCCTTGGGAGCCTCTGTCCAGTGGCTGAAATTCGTCGCAACTCCGTCGCCGCCGTACTCACGCTGGTCATTCTGCGTTTATCCATCGGCTGGCAACTCATGTACGAGGGCCTCTGGAAAATCCAGTCCCTCGGCACGCCCGACCCGTGGTCAGCGGAAGGCTACCTGAAGAACGCTCAGGGCCCCATGCGGCCTGTATTCCGTTGGTTAACGGGCGATCCCAATGACACATCATGGCTGAAACCCGAGGTTGTCGCCGCGCGGTGGGACGGCTGGCGTGAGCGTTTCAGCCGGCACTACCAGCTGAACGAATCCCAGCAGGCGACGCTCGCCCGACTGATCGACGGCGCCTCCAGCTACTCCGCGCCGCTCGCAAAGCTCCCTGAGGGCATCAACTTCAAGGACCTGCGGCTGGATTCTGTAATTCGCTACGACGCGGCGAAGAAACTGCTGGTCATCGACGGTGGTCGCCACATGCTGCCCTCCGAAAAGCAGGCTTTGGATGCCGCCACGGAAGGTCGCACAGGTCCCGAGTACGACGCATGGCGTTCGGCTCTGGAGGCGGCTTATGCCCGCTCCAGCCGTCTGTCCTACAAAGAACGGCTGAAAGCTCATCTTCTGGGCAATCCTGACAATGCTGGTCTGATCGATGGCCGCATCAGCCAGATTCTGCTCTACCAGCAACTGCTCAGCCGCTACGAGCAGAAGCTTGCTGACGCCGACCTCCCCTACCAACTCGAACATCTCAATCGCACATGGTCTGACACTCGCGAGAAGGGTGCAGAACTTGCCGGCCCCGTTCGCGCACTGGATGCTGAACTTCAGGAAGAAGCCCAGAAGCTGCTGTCCGTCGAGCAACTCCAGCTTGGCCCGCTCCCGGAACCCTGGAGCATGCTGCGTGTGATCGATCTGGCCACCATTGGCGGACTCACTGTGCTGGGCCTGCTGCTGCTGCTGGGGCTGTTCACGCGGCCTGCAGCGTTTGCAGCGGCCTGCATGATCCTGGGCTTCTACCTTGCCATGCCCCCGCTCCCAGGGCTGCCGGAAGTCCCTGGCCCTGAACACAGTTTGATCGTCAACAAGAATCTGATCGAAGTTTTCGCCCTCGCTGCCCTTGCCTGCCTGCCTACGGGCATCTGGTTCGGACTGGATAGCCTGATTGCCCGGTTTATAGCTTCCCGCCGCAGTCGCCAGGCACGAACAGCAGCCTGATCGACCAGCGTTCCCGTTGATTATTCGCCCACGCCTTCCCCTCCAACATCCACCGCTGCGACGCCTCCTGCAGGTGTCCCGCAATCCATCGCCCTGGAGCCCCCAATCATGGATATCACTCCGGAACAGACTGAAATTGGTAAGGACAATTTCCACGAAGCGGTCGGCTTTACCCGCCGTGACCTGCTCAAGGCGGCCGCCGTCGGTGCCGGCGGGCTCGGGGCCCTCTACTTCCACTACGAAAAACTGAATGGCTCACCTGTCCGCACGGCCTTCATCGGCTGCGGCGACGAAGCCAACGTGCTGATTACCGAGCATCCGGCGGACTTCATGCAGATTGTGGCCATTGCCGATCCACGCCCCGCCAACATCGATCGCACGTTCAAGGGCAGCCATCCCGAAGTCCGCATCGGGCTCAACAAAAAGCTTGGCCAGGCCAAAGCCAGCGAGATCAAAGTCTACGGTGACCACCTGGAGCTGCTGAAGGACAAGGATGCGCTGGGGCTGGAGATGGTCGTCATCGCCGTCCCGCTCAGCCAGCATGCCCCAATTGCGATTGCCTGCATGGAGGCTGGCCTGCATGTGCTCACCGAAAAACTCATGGCCCACAACGTCATGCAGTGCAAGCAGATGATCCGTCTTGCCGAACAGCGGGGACTCCTGCTGGCCGTCGGACACCAGCGGCATTACAGCGTGCTTTACGACAACGCCAACGACCTGATTCAGCGCAGTCTGCTGGGTGATATCAAGTTCATTCGCGCCCAGTGGCATCGCAACAACAGCTTCCCCGGCAGCGACAGCTGGAAAAAATGGGATCGCGGTCCCGAGGCAAGGAAAGACCGCGAACACCTGCTGAAGCTGGAAAAGTCAGGTCGCCTGCAGGAACTTGGCTACGACAGTGCCCGGCAACTGGTCGACTGGCGGCTTTACAACAAGACCGGTGGTGGCCTGATGGCAGAACTTGGCAGCCATCAGATGGATGCGGCCAGCATCTTTCTTGGTAAAGTTCATCCCCTGGCAGTTCAGGGCTACGGTGGCCGCAATTTTTACGGTGTCAAAGGAGTCGGGCCGGAAGAAAACTGGGACGATGACCGCGATATTGATGACCACATCTACGTCACCTTCGAATTCCCCGGCCGTCATCATGCTCAGGATCAAAATGACATCGCCATCGTCACCTACTCGTCCATCAACACCAATCGTCAGGAGTTTTACGGCGAGACTGTTTTTGGCAGTCGTGGCACCCTGATCATGAAGGAAGAAAAGGAAGCGCTGCTGTACAAAGAGCAGTCTGCCGGCAGCGGTGGCGGACTCGAACAGCGTCTCTGGGTGCTCGACAGCTCCGCCGGTGGTGGGCCTGTGCTTGACAGCTACAACACGTCCGCACCCTCGGCAGCAGGCGCCATGGCCAAAGGAGCGATGGGTGACAAAGTCAGCAGGGGTTACCGCGAGGAAATGGAGCACTTCTGTTACTGTGTCCGCAATGGCCGCAGCTGGAAGGAACTCCGCTGCAACGGTCGCGTTGCCATGGCCGACGCCATTATGGCACTCACCGCAAATCTCGCCATGAAGCACAAGAAACGGATCGTCTTCAAAGAGGAATGGTTTGACGCGGACAATGATGCCGTTCCGGAAACCGACGCCCAGATCCAGGCCTGAACTCGTTCCACGGCTCTTCACACCAGCTCCCCAATGTCTGCCAACCTGATTGATACCCACTGCCACCTCGATTCAGAGTCCTTCCGCGCCGACCTTGATGATGTGCTGTACCGCGCCCGCACTGCGGGCGTCGTAAGAATGCTCACCATCGGCATCAACGCGGCCTCCAGCCGCGCCGTGGTGCTGCTCGCCAACCGCTACGACTGCCTCTCTGCCATCGTTGGCATTCACCCCAACCACACGCATGAGGTCCAGCCGGGAGACTGGGAGCAGATCGAGCAGCTGGCAGCCCATCCTCAGGTCGTCGGGATCGGTGAAACAGGGCTCGATAATTACTGGAAGGACGCTCCGCTGGATGGACAGCGACAAGCGTTTGTCCAGCACATCCAGCTTTCACGACGTTCCGGAAAACCCTTTGTGGTTCATTGCCGGGAAGCGGAATCTGAGACCCTGGAAGTGCTGCGGGAATGTGCCGCAGCCGGGCCTCTCAACGGCGTGATGCATTCATTCTGCGGAAGTGCCGAAACCGCTGCCGCCTGCCTCGAACTGGGGCTGTATCTTTCCTTCAGCGGGATGCTCACCTACAAGAAGAATGATCAGCTTCGCAGTCTGGCTGCCAGCGTGCCGCTTGATCGGCTGCTGGTGGAAACGGACGCTCCGTACCTTGCACCTCAGGCGTTTCGCGGTAAGCGAAATGAACCCGGCTGGGTGGCCCACACCAATGCGTGCCTTGCCGAAGTGCATGGAATGGAGCCCGAGGCCATGGCCAGGCAAACCACCGCAAATGCTCACCGGCTGTTTTTCACTCGCGGGTGAGCAGGACCTGCAGCTGACCGCCCTGGCCTATGGTCGGTTGTTGAACAGGTAGTGTGAGACGAACCATTCACCGCCTTCGTTGTAGCCGAACAATTCCGCACAGGACATGAAGAAAATGCGCCAGCGGGACCACCACAGTCGCCAGTCGCGGCCGTAGGTGGACTTCAGCACTTCAGCGACGGCAGCGGGGTCAGCGTCCATTCGCTGCAGCCACGCGTTGCTGGTTTTTTCGTAGTGCGTGCCGTCCCAGAGCCACTGCCGTTCCAGCTGCAGTTGCTGCTGGCAGTTCAGCAGCAGATTTTGTCCGGGCATGATGCCACCGGAGAAGAAGAACTTTGCCATCCAGTCAGATTCGCTCTGCACCTCGAACGGATAGGTGAAGCGATGGTGGCAGAAGATGTGAACGAAGAGCTTTCCATCGGGCTTGAGCCATCCGTGAATGCGTTCGAAGAGCAGGCGATGGTTGCGAACGTGTTCCATCATTTCGACAGAGACGACGCGGTCGTACTGCGGCAGGGAGCTGAAATCGTTGATGTCGCAGGTGATGATCCGCAGGTTGTCCAGTCCGCGGCGGGCGATTTCTGATTCAATGTACTCCCGCTGTGATGCGGAATTGGAAATGGCCGTGATGCTTGATTTGGGGTAGTGTTCGGCCATCCACAGGCTGAGCGATCCCCAGCCGCAGCCCAGTTCAAGCACGGACTGTCCATCTTCAAGTTCTGCATGTTCGCAGGTGATCCGCAGGGCGTGTTCTTCAGCTTCGTTGAGGGTGCGGGTTTCGGGGGTCCAGTAGCAGCAGCTGTATTTGCGGTGCATGCCCAGCACGCGGCCAAAGAATTCAGCCGGCACTTCATAGTGCTGCTCGTTGGCTTTTTCCGGGAGTTCCGCGATGGGACCGGCATGTGTCTGGCGAAGAAAGGCGCGGAAAGTTTCCATCGAAGTTTCCGGCGGCAGATCTTCCAGTTCATCCAGCCGCGATTGCAGGAGCCTGCGAATGCCAATTCTGACGAAAGTATCCGGGAGACTTCCACGTTCGGCGAGGCCGATCAGCGGAGTCACCAGCTGCAGCAGTAACATACTCAACTCCTTGTCAGGGAAATTCCGAATCGATTGTGTATTCAGGCGGTGCCGAGTGAGGAGCCGGGTTTGGCCCAGAGCACCTGGACAAGTCCGATGGCGCGTTCGAGGAAGGCGGCTTCGCAGTAGCACAGGTAATAGCGCCACATGCGGATGAAACGTTCGTCGAAACCGAGGCCGCGGACGGCATCCAGCTGCTCGTGAAAGCGTTCGTTCCACAGTCGCAGCGTCCGGGCGTAGTGCATGCCGAAATCGTCGAGGGCCAGCATTCGCAGGGGGGTCTTCTGGGCGACCAGCTGCTGCATCATGGAGATGCTCGGCAGAAAACCACCGGGGAAGATGTATTTCTGAATGAAGTCCACCGATTCCTCGTACCCCGCATATCGCTGCTCAGGCAGAATGATTGCCTGGATGAGCATCGCACCGTCGTCCTTCAGCAGCTCACTGCATTTCTCGAAGTAACCTGGCAGATACCGGCGACCAACCGCCTCAATCATCTCGATGGAAACCAGCTTGTCGAACGAACCGGTCAGATCGCGGTAGTCACGTTTGAGTACTGTGACACGGTCAGCGAGTCCGGCCGCGGCAACTCGCTGCGACGCCATTCTGTACTGTTCGTCGGAAATGGTTGTGGTTGTGACACGGCAGCCGTAGCGGCTGGCCGCATGAATGGCGAGCGTTCCCCAGCCGGTACCGATTTCGAGCAGGTCATCGGTGGGTCTGAGCTGCAGTTGGCGGCAGGCGCGGTCCACCTTTTCCATGGAACCTTCCTCCAGCGAGGTCTGTTCATTTGGAAAAATGGCCGACGAATACATCATGGAAGGATCCAGAAACAGTTCGAAAAAGCTGTTGCCCAGATCGTAATGTTCGTGGATGTTGCGGCGGCTGCCCGCACGCGAATTGCGATTGCGGAAATGCTGCAGCCGGTGCCGCAGATTGCTGACCCACGTGAGCGATGAAGAGAACTTCGCGATGACATGTTCATTTTTCAGGAGCACCCGAAAAACGTCCGTCAGCTCGTCCGACACCCATTCGCCTTCCAGATAGGATTCAGCTGCTCCCAGCACTCCGTCGGTCAGGATGCGGCGATAGAACTGCGGCGAGAGCACTCGTACGTGACCGGAGAGGGCCACCTGTGAGAGATCCCCGAAACGCTCCGACGTACCGCCCTGCTCCAGCACCATCTGCCCCAGCTGCAGCCCCTGCATGGTCTTTTTCAGCAGGCCTCTGGAAAGACGTTCCATCAGGCACAGCCATGAACGCCCTGAAGACATTGCCGGATCCGGATCCGCACGGCGACTCTGCCGGGCTGGCAGTGCATCAGCTGCACGGTCACAGGCGAAAGGAGAAAGACGATCAGGTTGCTGCGACATAGAAGGTTCCTTAGCAGGGCGAGATTTCTTCAGGGGTCTATCCGGGCTGATCTGACAGTGTGAGTGACTGTTCCGGGGTTTGGCTGCTTCCAGCCGCGGCATGTCCGGGGTGTGGCACAAATGGCACGTTCTTCCACCACAGTCGCAACGCCTGCCAGTAGATTGCGATGGCAACTTTGGCAGTGAGACAGGGCTGGAAGAACAGGAGCCTTCTGAGGGCTGCTGGTGTGATTTCGCGGCGAATCACCCGCATGGTCACATCGAACAGCGGATCGGCGGCTGACTCAGAACTGTTCGCCACCATATTCCGGCCGACTTCTGCGCGGGCTTCGTCTTCGCCGGCCTCGTGGTTCTCGATGTGAATGAACAGTCGCTCATGAGGCTCTGTCATTCGCCAGTGATAGTCCATGTGCATCCGCATAAACGGAGACACATGAAAGTCCTTGCGATTGCGGAGTGGCCGCAGGCGACCTGTTCGGGGGTCGACCGGGGCCGGCAGCACGTAGCAGTGACGCTCGCCCCACGGTGTGTTGTGCACCTCTGCCAGCACATGCCGGACCGCAGTGTCCGCTTCGTCGAAGCAGTAGTAGTAACTTACGGGGTTGATGACGTAACCGAAATAGCGGAGGTTCGTGAGCAGCCGAATGGGGCCGCAGGGACGCTCCCCGATCTGGCGTTCGACTTCATCGCGCACACATTCCGCCAGCGATCGCTCCGGTGCCCCCAGATGATCCTCGCGACGAAACCATGCTGGTGCCGGACGGCGTGTGGAGAATAGCCACGACCCCGCAAACACCTGATCCAGTTCTTCCAGATCCAGATACAGCTGGAAGATCGAATATCGAAAGCGATTCTCGGCCGGACGAAACCGTCTGTGACGCACCCAGCCCTGATAGATGCAGCTATGCATGCTCAGGTGCTCTCCTGGTTGCCGGGGCGGTTGCCGGGGCGGCCGAAGCGTGACCCGCACCGTGCAGGCTCGCGCGTGCTGCTGCTGCCGCTTCCAGGCTGGGCACACCAAACCGTCTGCAAACCGCCAGAGCACTGCAGACGCCGTCTTCATGAAAACCGTTCGCCCACCACGCTCCGCAGAACGAAGTGCGGTTCTCGCGAATCATCCGCGGATGCTCCGCCTGCAGCGCCGAACGCTCCGTCGTGAAAACCGGATGCGAATACCAATGCCGCGAAATCACCATCCCCGGATCAATCAGCCCACTGTCGTTCAGCGTGACGCTGAAAGTCCGCTGCGAACGAATGTGCTGCAGGATATTCATGTTGTAGGTGATCGTCGCACGCGTCTCGGGTTCAAGACCGATGCGATAGTTCCATGCGGACCAGGCCCGACGCGTTCGCGGCAGGACACGTTCGTCGTAATGCAGAACCGCCTCATTCTGCTCCCACAGGAAGCCTGCTAAAACGCGACGCTCGAGGACACTGGGGTCCTGCAGCAGACCCAGAGCCTGATCGCTGTGGCAGGCAAAAATCACCTCGTCAAATCGCTCTTCACCCGCGTCTGTAAAGACAGACACACCCGCTGCATCCCGACGAACGCTGCGGACAGGACTGTCCGTACGAATCCGCTGGCGAAATGGCTGCGTCAGGCGGTTGACATATCGCCGCGATCCGCCAGGAATGGTGTACCACTGAGGCCGGTTGGTCAGACTCAGCAGTCCATGGTTGCGATAGAATTCAAGAATAAACCGAATTGGAAACTCGGCAAACGTCCCCCGCGGACAGGACCAGATCGCTGCTCCCATTGGCAACAGGTAGTGGTCCATAAAGCCCCGGCCGTAGCCGTGCCGCTGCAGGTAACTGCCTACGGTTTCCGCCGGATGCACCAGATCCGCGTCACTGGTCCCCTGCCTGTTGAACCGCAGAATGTCACGGACCATCCGCAGAAAACCCGGGCGAAACAGATTCCGCCGTTGTGCAAACACGCCGTTCAGGTCCGTGCCACTGTATTCAATCCCCGTGCGATCGCAGCGGACCGCAAAACTCATCTCTGTCGGCGCACCCTCTATGTCCAGTTGCCGCAGCAACTCCATGAAGTTCGGATATGTCCGGTCGTTGTAAACGATAAAGCCCGTGTAGATCCGATGCTGCTGACCGTCCAGCTGGAACTCGACGGTGTTACTGTGGCCACCCGGCTGT
>JBEIEK010000013.1:0-36448 GCA_040382995.1 Planctomycetaceae bacterium | reverse complement strand
ATCCGGGCAGCACGCTCAAGGTCGGCAATGGCACCAGAGAAGTCACCAAGTTGCTTCCTGGCGATCCCCAGCATCAGCAAACGCGGACCTTCAAGTGGTCCGGCCCCCGCGATTTGCTCAAGTTCCGCAGCCGCCCGGTCTGCCAAACCAAGGTCCAGGTAGCCGTCGGCAGCGAGTAATCGTCGGACAGTTTTGGGGGGCATCTGCGTTCGCATGGGGCTGCTCCTGAAAGGATGAGACAGTCATTCCGTTGGTGTGTGATCGAACTGATAAATAGAAGCAGCAAAGCCCGAGCCAATCGCAACAGAAATTTTTGGTTGATTCTTAAGTGTCTGTCGCAATTCAGTTTGCGCCGTCGGCGAAAGTGCGATTGGGGGCTTCGAGTCTGCCAAAACTACAATTCAACAGCTTTCCGCTGCCCGAAAAACCGCCATCATCGGCGGATTTTGCCGGAAGGACCTGCAGGTTTTACAATTTCAATGGCCGCAATCTCCCCGCAATCCCTCAATTTCGCCCCCGAAATCCTCGGATTCTGTTTGCGAACGAGGACGCCCAGGCGTACTGCCTGAAATCACAGCCCCGCCTTCGCCCGGACCGTTTCCACCATGACCATATCGCTGACAGCTGGCCTGTTCCTGGCGTTTCTGACGTCGGTGTGCGTCACTCCCGTGGTGCGACTGCTGGCCCCACAACTGGGGCTGATTGACCTGCCGGGATTTCGCAAGGTGCACGTGATCCCAACTCCCCGCGGCGGTGGCATCGCAATCTTTCTGGGACTTGCAGTCCCGTGTCTGGCAGTTGTCAGTGGATTTTTTCCGCTGCCTGCAGGCGGTGTTTCTGCCGCAGGCCCGGATCTCAGGCGACAACTGCTGGCGATTGCCTGTGGTGGGGTTGTCCTGTTTCTGACCGGCCTCGCAGACGATCGCTGGAATCTTTCGTGGAAGCTGCGATTGGGGCTGCAGGTGCTGGTGGCTGCTGCGGTGGTGCAGTCGGGAGTGCGGGCGACGATTTTTGTGTCTCAGCCATGGTTTGGATTCCTCGCCACCATGCTGTGGATTCTGGTGCTCACCAATGCCATGAATTTTCTGGACAACATGGATGCCCTGTCTGCCGGGATTGGGCTGATTGCAGCGCTGCTGTTTGCTGTGATTCTGTTGTTCATGGTTCGTGAAGCGAACCCGCCGATTGCGGCAGCGCTGTTGTTCCTCAGTGGTTCGCTGCTGGGATTTCTCTGCTGGAACCGTCCGCCGGCTTCCATCTTCATGGGTGACTGCGGCAGCAATCTGATTGGCTTTCTGCTGGCCACGCTGACAGTTGCGGGCACGTTTTACGAGCAGTCCGGAAGCCGGCATGTGATGCTGGCTCCGCTGTGTGTCATGGCGGTGCCTCTGTATGACTTCTGCACGGTGATCTTTATTCGTTTGCGGCAGGGTCGCAGTCCGTTCCATGGGGACAAAAGCCATTTCTCGCACCGACTGGTCGAGCTCGGACTGCGACCATCCAGTGCCGTTTTAACAATTCATTTAACCACGGCCATGACGGGACTTGGTGGCCTGCTGCTGTACGAGGTACGCGGCTGGACGGGGGCGACCCTTGTCGTCGCGCTGATTGCGATGATGCTGGCAGTGATTGGTATTCTTGAATTTGTCGGTCGGCGCAAGGTGGTGGATGAGCGTCGGGGTGCCGGGGCAGGGCAGCGCTGATGCGAATTTCACCAGCGTCAATGGCCGCCGTGCTGCTGTGTGCCTCCGGATTGTGGATTGGCGAAGAGGCCAGCGACGGGCGTGGTCTGCACATCGCGGCGCTCTGGATGCTGCTGGCCGCTCTGGTGGCGGTGCGGGAATTGTTGGGCAGTGCACGTTCCGTCGAGCCACGATTTGGCTGGGCGGATGCGGGTGTCCTGCTGGTAGCTGTTGGGCACGTGCTTTCCAGCTGGCACATCGAGCAGGCCAGTGGCGATCGCCGTGCGGCATGGAATCTGACGATGGAGTGGTGCGGACTGGCCGGCGCGTGGTATACGCTGCGGACCGTCTGCCAAAATGTTCGTGACCGCACGCTGATCATGGAAACACTGCTGACACTCACAGTGGGACTTGCGGCGCTGGGGATCTGGCAGCATCAGGTGACCTTTCCACGGCAGGCCGGCTGGTACCAGGAACGACGGCTGGCCCTTGACACCGCCCTCCGTACTCCCGGCGGTGCGGCGCTGCGGCAGGTTCAGGAGATCACTGCGGAATTCGGTCGGCTGGGAGTGCCACTGGACGGGGCCTCCAGAGTTCTCTGGGAGAATCGCCTGCTTCACAGCACCGAACCGCTCGGACCATTTGCGCTGACGAATACGCTGGCGGGACTGCTGGCAGCGGGCCTGATCGTGGCTGCGGCTCGCTGGCCGACTGCGCCATCGGGGCTGGGCCAGCGAGTGGTGATGGGCCTGGCAATTCTTACGCTCAGCTACTGCCTGCTGCTCACCAAGAGTCGTTCCGCATGGCTTGCCGCCGGTTTTGGGCTGTTGATTCTGGGGCTGCACACCAGTCGTTACGGGAGGCTCCGGTTGCTTGTTCGAGCCGGCCTGGCCGCGGTGGGGCTTTTGGCTGTGCTGATGTTCGGGGCGGCGCGGGCGGGGGCCATCGACCGGGAGGTGATTCTTGAATCACCAAAGTCACTGCAGTATCGGCTGTTCTACTGGCTGGGGAGTCTGGAAATGCTGGCCGAGCGTCCGTTTGTCGGAGCCGGTCCGGGAAATTTTCGGCAGGCATATCTGCCCCACAAACCGGATGAATCCAGCGAAGAGATTCGCGACCCGCACAACTATCTGCTGGAGGCGTGGTCGTCTGCGGGACTGCCGGGACTGACCGGGATGCTGCTGTTCACGATCGCCATGGCAGCAGCACTCTGGCGGGACGCGGGTGCGTCACGGGGACTGGACGGCCGTGCGCGGTCAGCGGTCGCCGAACGCTCCTCCGCTTCACTGATCTCGCCGACAGCCGGGCAGCGTACGCGGTTTCTGCCTCCATCAGGCCCCGCTGTGTGTATGGCCTGCGGCTGGCTGCTGGATACCGGCTGGGAGTGGCTCAGTGCAGATTCTCTGTTGGGTAAGGCAGACGATCTGCTGCTGCTCGCGGGCGCTGTTCTGATGCTGTTCCGGCGTCGACTTCCCGAATTCTCGAATGCCACTGCCGGATTTGCAGCCGCTGCGGCGGTGCTGGTGCACCTGCTGGCGTCGGGTGGTTTTGGAGTTTCCGTGGTGATACTGATGATTTTGGTATGCGGAGCGGCAGGTTCGGGGGCTGCAGCAGCTGGACAATTGCAGGCTGCCGGTCCAACAGTGGATCGCAGCGGCTGGCAACTGATCATGCTCCGAGGCAGAAGCGGTGTGATTGGTGCGGTCGCGCTGACGGCGGCGGTGGCCACTGTGACGCTGGGCATCGTACCGCTGATGAAGTCTGAACGAGCGCTGGATGTCGCACTGGCGCTGGCAGCTGACAGTAGTTCGGGAAATGACGCGGCGACAGTTTCGACGCGGATTGCATTCTGTGCCGCAATTGCTGCGGACCCGCGGCGGACCGGGACGCGTCAGGCGTGGGCGGAGTATGAATTCGGTCGGCTGGCAGCAGCCCTGCCGCCGTCTGGTTCGGCGGTCGGGCTTACTTCCCAGGCGGTTTCGTCCTTGTCGAACCAGTCTGCAGGGCAGGGGCCGTTCGCGGGAGTTGATGAGGCGTGTGGCGGTTGGATTGAGGCGGATCCGGCGGGATTTGCGGCGTGGCAACTGCGCGGCATGGCTCGTCGCAGGATCTGGGAGATGACAGGGGAAGATCGCTGGCTGCAGTATTCGCTGGCGGATCTTGACGAGGCTGTGCGAAGGCATCCGGGTCAGGCGGACGTCTGGCTGGAGAAAGCCGAGCTGGAGCATGCGGCCGGCCGGACTGCAGCGGCTGCTCAGTCGGCAGCTCGCGCTGCAAGGCTCAATCAGATCAATCGGGAATGGGGGCATCAGGACCAGTTTTTATCCGCGTCGCAGGAGCGGCGGTTGGCGCTGCTGGGGCAGGGCAGCGGTGATCCTGGCGGTGGCAGTCACCAGGAAATTCGAGGTGTGCGTGATGAAGCGGGGCAGAAAGTTCCCTGAGTTGGCGATAAAATACATTCGACTGCCCTCTGGCAGTGCTCAAAAACGTGATTCAATCCGGAGTCTCTCATGCAAAAATTCCTGATCGGACTGGCACTGATTGGTGGCCTCATTGTCGCCGCCATCCTGCTCTCACCGCCGCGCGAAGAAAGCATGGCAGATCGTCTGCAACAGATAAAGTCGGACGAAAAAGCGATCATCACACAGTTCAGGCAGCCGGAAAAGGTCAGTGATTTTCCGGTTCCCAGTCCTGCGGGACCGTGGCCAAAAGCAGAAGCTTCGGAACTGGTGTTTTCCTTCGGTCGGATGCCGGTTCGTTCCACCAACTCGCACACATTCACCATTCGCAATACAGGCGAAGCGGAACTGCAATTGAAGGCTGGGACCACCACCTGCAAGTGCACCACGTTCGGATTCGGCGCTGACCCAAAGAACGCTGAAAAAACAGCCGTGGTTGCACCGGGTGAAAGCATCAGCCTGCTTATGAACTGGAAATCCGGCGAGACGGCCGATCGTGCGTTTCGGCATGGTGGCGAAGTGCACACCAACGATCCCAAGACCCCGCTGATTAAGCTGGCTGTGGAGGGGGCTGTAGAAATCCCGTTCGAGGTGATGCCGCAGTATTTCTGGGACTTTGGTGCCGTCTACCAGGACCCCGCACAGTTCTCTGCAGGGCTGGGTTCCCGACTGCATGACGCCTTTGAAATTCAGTCCATCAGAAGTCCATCGGAACTGGTGTCTGTGGTGGTTGAGCCTATGTCGCCAGAGGAATTGGGGCGCGATCACTTCGCCAGCGGCTATTCCCTGAAAGCCACAGTATCAGCGGACATTCCGCCCGGACTCTTCCAGGAAGAACTTGAGATCGCCACATCCACGCAGAAGGATCCCATCCGTGTCACGGTGCGAGCCCGCAAGTATGGGGCCCTGCGGATCCAGGCACTGGCTGGAAACACCTTCAATCCCGATACCATGACATTGCAGCTGGGGTCCTTCAGGGCGGCCGAGGGACGTGAGGCGCGGGTGCTGCTGATCGTGGATCAAAAGGATATGCAGGAACCACTCAAAGTGGATGTTGCTGAAGCGGATCCTGCGTTCCTGAAAGTTGAGTTGCAGCCCGTCGGCATGCCGTCCGGCACCGTGCACCGCTATATCCTTTCGCTCAAAGTGCCACCGGGGCGTCCGGTTGTGCAGAAGACCGAAAGTAATCCCGGAAAGATTCGGCTCAGCACCAATCACCCATCCGGAGACGGCCTTTCGCTGGGCCTGCTTCTATACTCCAACTGATCAACCCTCCGCAACGGTCCCCGGTACTCACGCAGGATGCTGCCATGAAGCGTGCCTCAGTCTTCCTTTTCGTCGGCTTTCTGGGGCTTGTGTTCCTTGCCGCATCCATGTTCTGGATGCCAAAGGCCGGCGATCAGCCGCCGGGCAATCAGACTTCAGGTGATCAGCCCGCGGCGGGTGCTGCAGATAACGTGGAAAAAAACGCTGCAGTTCCCCTTCTGCCGCTGCAATTTCCAGACTGGCCAGAACCGGCCGCGGTGCTGGTTGTCACCGGCGAGCAGCAGGGATACTTTGAACCCTGCGGGTGCACTGCCAACCAACTGGGCGGCATGACCCGCAGGGCAGGGCTGTTCCGCAAACTACGGGAACTCAGCTGGGACGTCCGTGGAGTGGATCTGGGCAGCATTTCGTCGCGAACCGGCGTACAGGCTCAGCTGAAGTTCGAGACAACACTGCAGGCGCTTCGGGAACTGGGTTATGTGGCACTCGGAATTGGCCCTGAAGAGCTGCGGCTGGATCCGGGATATCTGCTTGCACAGCACATGACGGATGATGAAGACTTCCTTGGTTTTGTCAGTGCGAATCTGACGTTCTTCGGTTCTCGTGACCTCGGGACACCTCTTGCAAAACGAATTGTCACCGTTGGCGGGGTGCGAATCGGCATTACCAGCGTGCTCAGCGAAACCCTCAGAAGCCAGGTGTTGCCGGCCGACGGACCATCGGGCGATGCAGAATGGTCCAGTGCCGAAGAGTCGCTCAAGACAGTGCTGCAGGAATTTGACGCAGAGCAGGTCCAGTTCCGCGTGCTGCTCTCCCAGGCCACACTCGATGAATCGCGTCAGTATGCAAAGACCTTCCCTCAGTTCAATGTCATTCTCTGTGCCCAGGGGTTCGGAGACGGCGAGGCTGAACCCGAACTGGTCGGTGCGGTGCGGCTCATTCAGGCTGGTGAGAAAGGAAAGACGGCCGGGGTTCTGGGCATCTACCCTGAAGACACAGAGCAGCCCGTTCGTTTTGAGCTTGTCACGCTCAGTGGTGCTCGCTTTGGCGATGATCCGGCGATGGTGCAGTTGCTGCAGCAATACCAGCAGCGGCTCAGAGAGCAACGCCTTGTTTCCGCGGAGGCTCCTGTCAGCCATCCCTCAGGTGCTTCGTTTGTCGGAGCTCGGAAGTGCGGGGAATGTCATACCAAAGCGTTCGCTGTCTGGGAAAACTCCTCGCACGCGCACGCCCTCGAAAGCCTCGATCCTGCGAAGGCACGGCGCGGTGCTGAGCGGTTGCATGGGATCCAGCGGTTTCATGATCCTGAGTGCCTCGCCTGCCATGTGACAGGTTGGGATCCCCGGGATTACGTACGCTTTGAAAGCGGATTTCTCAACGAAGAATTTGCTTCCAGCCCGGCCGAGCGGGGACTGGAGCTGCTGCTGGCCGGAAACCAGTGCGAAAACTGCCATGGCCCGGGAAGTCGGCACGTTGAACTGATCGAAAATGGCGCAGATGCCGCTGAGGCAGCGCAGTCTGTTCGCGTCACACTGCAGCAGGCCAAAGAGACTGGCTGCTATCGCTGTCATGACGGAGAAAACAGCCCCGAATTCGACTTCGACAAGTACTGGGAGCAGGTGCAGCATCCCGGAAAGGACTGACGATACGGGCTGATCACTGTTGCGTGGCAGCCGGATCGTCCAGAAGCCGCATTTGATCCGCCTGCAGCCGCTGCAGTTCCTGCAGTTTTTCAGCATGTTCAGGCTTCCCTGCAAGGTTGGTTTGCCCGGCAACGGCTGAATGATGTTCCGGCAGAAATTCCTGTGGATTCCATTCCAGATTGAACAGCTGCACCTCGTCGACACCAAGGGCAGGGGCCTTGTAGGTGATCAGTTTCCAGTTGTCCTTGCGTACGCATCGAATGCCGGGTTTCGCGCCGCCGGAATAGGCGCCATACAGCACGTCGCGGACAGTTTGCCTGCGACCTTCAAGGACCTCACGGAGGCTTCGACCTTCATTCGATTCCGGGGCTGTAATGCCGGCAAAGTCGCAGCAGGTGGCGAGCAGGTCAAGGAGGTAAGCATTTCCTTCTGCACGACTTCCGGCTGGGATGCCGGGACCTGCGGCAATAAAGGGAACGCGCCACGTGTGCTGGTAAAGGTTCTGTTTTCCCATCAGCCCATGGCGTCCGATCGACATGCCGTGATCGGCCGTGTAGATCACGTAGGTGTGGTCCAGTTCTCCCAGTTCCTCAAGGCGTTTCAGCACCCGTCCGATCTGTTCGTCGATGTACTCACTGCAGGCCAGTTCGCGTCCCAGTTCATTGCGGATGCTGGCTTCATCTCGGTTTCTCCAGACACCGCTTACGGCGACCTCATCGCGGACATCCGCATCCGAATTGTTGAAGGGATGTTTGGCAAGGTAATTGGGGGGCAGGGCGGGCTGCAGGGGATTCAGCGGTGGCAGTGTCGCGGGATCCGCATGGTTGATGGCACCGTACTTTTTGAGCAATGCGGGGACACCATCGCGAGTATCGTGGGGGTGCGAGAAACCAAAGTGGATGTAGAAGGGACGCTGGTCAGTCGTTCGGCTGCGTTCGCTGAGATAATCCAGCACCTGTTCTGCATGCCATGCACTTCCACTTTCCGCCGTACCACCGCGTTTCGTGGCATCCCGGCGCACGGTGAACTGTTTATTGGCACCCTCATAGCTGTTGCCGACTTTGCAGGTTCGCATCGTGGCATAGCCCGCGCGGTTGAAGACTGCGGGGATGGTGTTCTGTTCGAGTCCCGGCGGGCAAAGGGTGCCTTTGTGGGGACCAATCGGCAAATGCCACAGCGTGCGGCCGCTCATGATCATATGCCGTGATGGTGTACAGACTGCACCGCTGAAGGAACCCATGTGACAGACGTTGTCCGGTACCATTCCACGACGGGCAAGTGCTGTCAGGCTGGGCACATGCAGAGGAGACGCCGCGTTGTACATCGGCAGGTCTTCGGGAGACTGATCGTCGACGAGAATAAACAGAAAGTTGGGGCGACGATCTGCTTTGAGGGGCGGTTCTGCTGCGTGTCCGTCAGAGCAGGGCAGGGTGCCCAACAGCAGCAGCGACGCAAGAAATCGGATTGGCATGTCGAAGTCACTCCAAACATCGAGACTCATCGGGATTGCCGGAGCGTCGCAGTTTGGCAGATTCGTATCCCGGATTCCAGGTGAAGCCGCAGGCAGGCGTGCAGCCGATGGCATTCGGTCGGTCAAGCGTCCCGGGGGCCGCTGGCATTTCGCCTTATCGCGACACCATGTCATCAAGAAATCGCAGCAGTTCCTGTTCGATCTCTGCTGGATCACCGAACGCTTCCCGGAAATCCAAAAGGCGTTCTTCGGCTGCGTAATCTTCAAAAGGGCCCCGGGCCGCCACTTTGCCAATGTAGTCCGGGAACTTCGCGTTTTCAGCCCTCGAACGGCCCGTGCTGAGGTAGCAGGTCAGTGCCCATGAGAGGCTGTAGGCGTCGAATGAGTTTCGTTTGAAGAATTCATCGGAGGCAACGATGGCTGCGACATCGCCCAAAGTTCGCCGATTGCTGTACTCCTCACGAAACCATCCCAGTCGCTCCGGATTGATTTGTTCGGAGGGCTTCAGTAGTCGACCATGGCCACGGGTTCGGACGCGGTTTGACTCAAGGTGCAGTGCCAGTCCTTCTACCAGCCATTGGGGTGATTGTCCGAAACGACTGTGGATACCCACATTGAATCCGATTTGATGTGTTGTTTCATGAATGATCGTGTCGATGGTCCGCGCTGAGGGGGAGCCGCCCAGAAGCATCGCGGGTTGCTGACCAGCGGCGGATTCGGCGGACAAAACTGCTCCGGATGCTGAAGGCTCATCGGCAGCATCCAAAACCACCACTCGATTGGTTCTGAGTGAATAGTATCCCCTGAGATCCTGCGACCAGCGGGTGTTGTCTTTTCTGCAATAGTCCCGGAAGTGGGTCTGGTTGGCGAACACCAGAGCCACAAGGGGCAGGGCAGGGGCATCGACCGTGAGTTTTCGGGCGGCAAGAAATCCGGAGACCTCACTGAACACGCCTTCGAAGATCTCTTTATACGGCGCGAGTTTTCCCTTGGGGGCGGCGATCACGAAGTGTCTTGACGCTGAAACCTGGTAGCCGTGGGGCAGTTCATCACGGAGACGCTCAAGAAATGCATCAACGGTCGCTGGGCGAAAAGTCGGGGCAGCAACCTCCAGGTGCGTGATCTCGCCGGCAGGCAGATGCACGACCTCACCAAAGGGATCCATGATCCACGTCGCCTCTTCGCTCCTTGCCAGCACACGTCCGGTCCATGACTGGCTTCCCGACTGGAACAGCATCAGCCGCGGAGGATCCTCAGCAGTCACTGAGGGGCAGCAGAGATGATGCAACAGAAGACAAAGCAGTGCGGTGGCGGAAATGAATTTGGTGGGGGCCATCAGGCGTATCTTCAGGAAGTGCGTGCAAAATGAGACTGGGCTTTCAGATCCGCAGTCGCTGTCGAGTTGGCGTGCAGGTGCATTTTGTGTCGCAGGTGGATTCTGCTTCCGGTCTTTTTGGGTGACATCTGGTGTGGGCCAGCGATATGTCGGATTTTGTTTGGGATTTAGGAATTTGTGGGAGTTTGGCAACGGGCCGTGTTCGCGGCATCAACGTCGCTTTGTGGCTGTCGGGAAACAGATGTTGTGATTCGTCATCACTTCCCCGAATTCTGAACCCGGCACTGCCCTGCAGGGTCTGGGCTTGACTCTGAATCCGCCTCCGGGAAACTTCTGCACAGGGTCGTTTATTCGCTGCACCGTGTTCCTCGGTTCGTTTCCAGTCTTTCGGAGCCGCCGCATGTTTCGAAGCCTTTGCTCATCAGCCCTGCTTGCTGCAGGTCTAACCATCCTCACTGCTCCCGAAATCCTCAGTGGCGACTGGAAACAGTGGCGTGGCCCTCTCGGAAATAACTCTGCTGAACCAGGACAGGAACTCCCGGTGGAGTGGAGCGAGTCGACAAACGTCATCTGGAAGGTTCCGGTGCCGGGGCGCGGCCACTCGTCACCCATTATTTTTGGCAACCTCGTCGTGCTCTGCAGCGCCGACGAAAGCAGTCAGACGCAGGCTGTCATGGCGTTTGATCGTCGCACTGGCAAACCCGCGTGGCTGACGCCCATCAGCCAGGGTGGATTCCCAACGCTGCACCCCAAGAATACTCACGCCTCCTCCACGGCAGCGACTGACGGCAAACGGATTTATGCAGTCTTCAATCACCACGAAAAGATTGAAGCGATAGCCCTTGATCTCAACGGAAAAGTGCTCTGGAGAACTGACGCCGGACGCTTCCGGCCGCAAGCATACGAATACGGGTACGCCTCGTCACCAACGATTTACAACGACACCCTGATCATCTCGGCTGACTGCGATACCGGTGCGTGGCTGCGAGCCTTTCAGTTGAGTGATGGTCGCCAGAAGTGGACTCAGGAACGCCCGCTGAGTCTGAACTGGGGTTCCCCGATCGTCGCTCGCTTTGGCGACCGCGAACAGCTTCTGTTGAGTGGCACCTCCATGATTGCAGCATACAATCCTGCTGATGGCACCCCGCTCTGGAATACACCGTGCCTGACGATGGCCACCTGCGGGACCTGCATCTGGAATGAAGACACGGTGTTTGCCAGCGGAGGCTATCCGGATTCCGAGACGGCAGCCGTGAAAGCGGATGGCTCTGGAGTTGCCTGGAAGAACAAAGTGAAGTGTTACGAACAGTCCATGCTGATCACCGGTGGCCATATTTATGCATTCAGCGATCAGGGTGTCTTTTATTGCTGGAATGCAAAGACCGGTGAAGAACGCTGGAAACAGCGGCTGAAGGGACCGGTCTCCACATCACCGCTCCTGGCCGGTGACGTCATTCTGGCCACCAACGAAGCTGGAACAACATGGGCCATCCGAGCCAACCCTGAAAAATACGAATTGGTTGCTCAGAATCAACTCGGCGACTCGGGCTTTGCCACCATCGCCGCTGCTGATGGGCGGCTCTACATTCGCACATCCAAAGGCGACGGAGCTGCTCGACAGGAAACGCTGTACTGCATCGGTGGCAAATAACGGGAACGGCATGGGGCTTCATGGCACGCAGTCAACCGGACATTCTGATCATCGGCGGGGGCGTGATTGGCCTGACAACCGCGCTGGAACTGGCTCTGCATCGCCTGCGGGTGCTGGTGGCGGATCGGCAGTCCGTGGGTCAGGAGGCTTCCTGGGCGGGGGCCGGGATGCTTCCGCCCGGCAACGTGCCAGATTCGCCCAATCCCGAAGCGAGGCTGCGTTCCTTCAGTCACAGTTTATGGCCCGAGCTCACGTCGCGTCTGCATGAATTAACAGGATGCGATAATGGCTACCGCATCTGTGGCTCACTGCTCATTGCCGAAAACAAACAGTCTGCAGTCAAGCTGGCAGGGCAGTGGACCGCTGATCACGTCGCAGCGCGGTGCATCACAGATGCGGATCTCAAAAACTCCTGGCCAGTCCTGGCGGATCAGCATACCGCGGCCGTCTGGCTGCCCGAGCAGGCTCAGGTACGCAATCCGTGGCACCTGCAGGCGCTCAAAACCGCGTGCCAGCAGCTGAAGGTGGAATTCCTTGAACACGCTGCTCCGGTCAGGCTCGATCAGCGGCAGGATCGAGTGGAAGCGGTGGTGATTGGAACAGAGCGATTCTGCCCCCAGCAGGTTTGTGTCGCCGCAGGCGCGTGGACTCCCACTGTGCTGCAGCAGGCTCGTGTCAGCCTGCCGATTCGCCCGGTTCGCGGACAGATGGTGCAACTTAGAAGTTCACTTCCCCTGTTCAGTTGTCTCATTGAATCGGGCCGTCGCTATCTTGTCCCGCGTACAGATGGGCTGATCCTTGCTGGCTCCACCGAAGAACACACGGGATTTGACAAAGGCAATACCGTAGAAGGGGTCGCGGGGCTGATCGAGTTTGCCTGTGGAATTGTTCCCGAACTCCGGCATCAGGAATTGGTGAGGTGCTGGTCCGGACTCCGACCGGGCTCCGCTGACGAACTGCCGCTGCTGGGGCAGGTTCCAGGGGCTCGCAATCTCTATGTCGCGGCCGGGCATTTTCGAGCGGGATTGCAGATGTCGCCTGGCACGGCGCGAATTATGAGTGCATTGCTGCGACAGGAGGCGTCACCGATTTCGCTTGCAGGGCTTGACGTCGGCCGATTTTCAAACACCTCCTCTGCGGGAACGGAATCATGAGGGCCGTGATACAGCGCGTCAGTGAAGCCTCGGTGACCGTGGACGGCAGCGTCGTCGGTCAAATCGGACGCGGTTTTCTGGTGCTCCTTGGCATCACTCACGGTGATACCCACAAAGATGTCAGCTGGATGGCCGGGAAAATCGCGGGATTACGAGTCTTCGAGGATGCGGAAGGAAAAATGAATCTGGGGCTCGCAGATATCGGTGGGGCAGTGCTGCTGGTCAGCCAGTTCACACTCTATGGCGACTGCAGAAAAGGACGTCGCCCCAGCTTCATCGAAGCTGCGCGCCCGGAAGTCGCCGTGCCTCTGTATCAGGCAGTGGCTGCCGAACTGCGCGGAGCGGGATTAGCTGTCGAAACAGGAAAATTTCAGGCCCATATGGATGTGCGGCTGCTCAACGATGGGCCGGTGACTTTGCTGCTGGACAGTCAGCAGCTGTTCTAAGGAACGCACGTGTCCCGGGATTATTGTTTGTTTCGGTCTTTTCTCGCTGCCGGGCCCGGCCATAAACTGTGGTGGTTACCCCAGAACGCCACAGGGATGTTCCGGCTATGAATTCGTCACAGGTTGTGGATCTGCTCGTTGTCGGAGTGCTGCTGTACTGCACGATTCGCGGTGCTTCACGCGGATTGCTGTCACAGCTCGCGTGGGTCGTTGCGCTGCTGCTGTGCTTCAAATTCGCAGGCACACTTTCACCGGCGCTGGAACCTTTTATCGCCGTCGACCCTCCCCTGCGACAGTGGCTCGCCATGCTGGCTGTCTATGTCGGACTCTGCGGAGCGGCATTTCTTGCCGCTGGCATGGCCAGCAGCTGGATGGAGAAAACAAAAATCCTCGACTTCGACCGCCATCTGGGCGGACTGCTCGGACTCGCCAAGGGCGTCGTGATCTGCCTCACCGCCATGTACTTTCTGATCACCATGTCCCCCTCGATCCGCAATATTGTCGGACAGACCTATTCAGGGTACGGAGCCGCCGTAATTCTCAGCCATTCGCAGGTCCTGCTGAAACTGGTTCCCGAACATGCCGTGCCCATGGTTCAGCATGTCATCGACCGTTTCAATCAGCACCTGAAACTGGCCGACGATGATCTCGCTGGTGCGAAACCGGCAGATCCCAGTTCCTTCCCCGGACTGAATCCCGAAGCAGGCCAGCCGGAATCCTGGCTGAATGGCTCAGCCGACTTTCGGCTCGAAGACATGCTCTCCTCCTCGTCACAGGTCCCACGCGACGACAGTGGAACCAGGATGCGGACCGACGAACCCGGTTCGGGCACTCGCCTGGCGCTGAATGATATTCTCGCCCTGCTTCCCGAACGCGTTCGCGACTCGCTGCCCCAGGCAACTCTGAACGCCATTCAGGATGCGGCGCCCGAGGAACAGCGACGACTGCTCAGCCAACTGCGGCAGGCCGTGCCCTCCGGAATGTCGCAGGTTCTCTCAGACTTTCTCCGTGGCTCTGCCCGCAGCGATTCAGACACTCCGGACCCAGCTCCGGCGTCCGCCCGCCCCGCCGGCCCACCGTCTGCTGCTGCCGGTCCGGCAAGGCTCACTGCCGCCGACGCCGCACTGCTCAGAGAAATCTCCGGGATCTACAGTCAGCGTTCAGATATTGAATTGCGGGCGCGTGAGTATCTGGCGGGAGTGCCGCCCGCGGTTATCCAGCGTGTGCTCGCTGACTGGCATGCCGATGCGCTGGGACTGCCCCGCGATCCTGATTCCGGCACCGATGTGAACTCGCGTCTGGACGAACGCATCCTGCGGCAACTCAATCGCGCCGGAATCCCCCTGCAGGACCTCGACGCGACCCTGCGTTCACGTCTCACTCAGCTGTGACGACTGCTGAACTCCTCCTGAAAACACAGGCTTTTTTGCATAACAACTTCACATAACAGACATTATCGGACGTTGGGTGGGGTCTGAAAAAGCTCGGGGCGAAGTTCCTTCCGAGCAGGCAGTGGCTGGTGAATGGCGCTCGCCGCGTCTATTTACGCGGGCTCGGCGGCACGGCGAGTTTCAGGGCGATGAGTTGGTTGTCGCGGTTGACCGTCACTGACAACTCTCGCCCGGGAACAGCGGAGGTCATTTGTCGGCGGACGTCGGTGACACTGGTGATTACAGAATCTCCGACGAGCAGGATCAGGTCGCCGCGCTGAATGCCTGCTCGCGCTGCGGGCGAGTCCGGAGTCACGGCGTCTACCCAGGCTGGCGTACGTTCGACGACGGCCGGAAGCAGGGTCAGTCCGAAGCGGGCGGTGAGGTCGCGATCACTCATGAGTGGTGCGGCGTCGGCGGTGGCAGCGGATGGTGTGACGCGGCGACCCTCCAGCATGGCAGTGACCGCCGGGCGGAGTGCTGTCAGCGGCACGGCGTAATTGACCCAGATGCGACTGCGATCGTGCCGAATTTCGCGGCCGATCAGGCCCACCGGACGCCCGGCTTCATCGACGACAAGTCCGCCACCGGCACCCGAGTTATTGGTGATGGCGTCCAGAATCCAGACAGGAGTTTTCACGGGGAACTTCCATCGCCCCTGGCTGGCTTCGAGCGGAACGGCAGCCGCAATGACACCGTGAACCACGGACACCGGTTCATTCCCCGCTGCGACGCGAAACATGTTGCTCCATGCCAGCACTGGTGTGCCGGGTTCGACGTCGACGGCCTGCTGCAGGTCAAGAAACGGGAACATGTCCTCCGGGCGAGCCTGGATCCGCACGATGGCAGCGTCGTGCTCGGTACTGGTGGCAAGGGTCTCCACGGGCCAGCGGCGACCGTCGGCTGTGACAGCGGTGAGGAATCCGGTGCTGACGAGGTGGTTGGCGATGGTGAGCACGTGACCTTGCGGTGACACAAGGATTCCAGTGCCGTAGGAGTCAAGACTGCCAACGCCCGCGCCGAACAGTTTCACCACGACCTGCCGCGGGTCGAGAGCCGGCTGTGCAGGTGTCTGCTGGCCGGCAGCAGCCATGGCGGGGCCAGCAGCAAGCAGGGTGGCTGCCGTACTGAGAAATCGGCGGCGCGACGTGATCTGAAAAAGATGATGCATTTGGAAAACCTGAGAAGGAAAACTCCTGCCCCGCCCTGCTCTGCTGCAGGCAGTGAACGTCAGGGTTTGCGGACCGTTGCTGCCTCGACCTGCAGCCATGTAATCTCTTCGCTTGTCGAATCTATAACACCAATTCGCGAGGGAGTTGGAAGGCCATTTCTGGCCTGCCAGCCGTCGAGGACCAGTCTTGCTTCATCGAGCTCCGCTGAATAGCTGAGATCAACAGCAACGGGAAAGGCACCAGCGTCATCGAAGTACCAGCGGGCTGTACGAATGCCGTCTCGGGTGATGAGGACTTTCAGCGTGCGGTTGAGCGGCAGGTGCCGCGTGGAACCGGCAGCAAGGATTTCGCTGAAGACCGAACTGTCGGGGTTGAGCAGTCTGCGGAGCTGTCCGAGGGCAGTCAGCAGTCCGGGGTATGCTGGCGGTTCTTCGGCAGCTTCCGGTTGAGAGATTTTCTGCAGCCATGCAGACGGTCCCAGACGGAGTCCCACAGTTTCCTGACTGATCACCAGCTCTGCGGGTGTGTTGCCGGCCGGAAGTGGAATCTGCAGATTGAGTGTCCAGACGGCCGCTGGATCTCCCGCGGCTGCTGCCTGGTTTCTGAGCGGTTCCAGCAGGGCAGTTTGACGCAGCTGATTAAAGTGAAAATTACAGAACCCGTCTCGTTCGACATACAGTCGACGCATCTCCTCTGGCAGCTGATCGGCGTCTGACTTCTGCTGCGGTTCTGGTTCCCCGTCAGGCCCAGGGCGTCGGCGACGTTCCTGCGGCAGTTCCGGGGCTTTTCGAAAAGAGTGCAGGGGAGTCAGGCGGATGGTTGCGGAATGACGCCCGGTGCTGTCGCGCCACGTCATGGGCACTCGATCGCCCTCGGGAAAGGTTCCGAGTACGTTCTGAAAATCATTTGCGGAGGTGAGTGATCGACCGGCGAATGTGAGCAGTTCAGCCTGGGGCCTGAGTCCGCGGCGCCACGCTTCAGAAAGCTGTGACACCTGACTGACCACCGCCGTGTTATTCTCCCCAGTCTCCACAGTGAATTCTGTGCGGCCGTGATCCACGATCAAACCACAACGTAGTGAATCGAGGAATCGCAGAACCTGGTTGACTGAGATCGCATAAGCAGCGCCTGAATTTACACGTCCGCGCTTCTCAAAGGATGCCCGACCATTAATGCCAATCCAGCGTCCCTGTATATCAAAAAGTGGCCCACCGCTGTTGCCGGGATTAATTGAGGCATCAATCTGAATGCAGTCCGTATACTCCAGAAACGTATTTGCAGGGTACTGGTAGCGACGAACACCACTTACGATGCCATAGGTGACTGTCGGAGAAAAGTCGGAGGCCAGCAAAAAAGGATTACCCAGCGCTAATACTTCGTCACCGGCCTGCACGATGTCGCTGTCACCGGGGATGGCTGCCGGAAAATCTGTGCGGCCCAGCAGCTGGATCAAAGCCACATCGCCCGTTGGATCAATCCCCACGATGACGGCATCATAAACCCGTCCGTTATTGAGACCACACTTCATAAAGCTGCCGGAGCCCGACGTCACATGGTAATTGCTGACGGCAAGACCGTCCGATGAAATGAGCACTCCGGAGCCGCCACCCTCACCGCTGGAGGCCATGACACAAACGACACTGGGGGCGATTCGCTGCAGCACTTCAACACGCTGCTGTTCACGCATTCGAGCGTCGACGACAGGGGCACCCACGGATGTGGCCGGCGGCTGCTGTCCGGAAGCGTAATCCGCCTGCAGTAACTTAAACAGCAGGAGCACAGCTCCTGTGAAAACCAAACGCATGAAAATCACTCCCCTGCCCCGCAATTGCGAAACAGTTTAAAGGAGAAAGTATCCGTCAGCTGAGAAGATTCTGCACGACGTTGCCGTGAATGTCGGTTAGCCGAAAGTCGCGCCCCTGAAAACGGAATGTCAGTCGCTCATGATCAATTCCCAGGCAGTGCAGGATTGTTGCATTCAGGTCGTGAATGTGAACGGGATCACTAACAATATTATATCCGTAGTCGTCGGTCTGCCCAAACACCATACCGCCTCGAATTCCGCCGCCGGCCAGCCAGACAGAGAAACAGCGGCCATGATGATCGCGCCCGTAGTCCGCCTGAAGTCCTCCCTGACCGTAGACCGTCCTGCCAAACTCACCTCCCCAGATAATCAGCGTATCCTCCAGCAGGCCACGTTGTTCCAGATCGCGAATCAGCGCTGCCTGGGGCTGGTCGACGTCCCGGCACTGCTTCGGCAGATTTGTCGGGATTCCACCGTGCTGATCCCAGCCGCGGTGATACAGCTGAACGAATCGGACACCTCGTTCCAGCAGTCTGCGAGTGAGCAGGCAGTTGGCGGCAAAGGTGCCCGGCTTCCGCGCTTCCTCGCCATACATCCTGAACACGGATTCCGATTCCCCCGACACGTCGACCAGTTCCGGAACTGATGCCTGCATGCGGAAGGCCATTTCGTACTGGGCGATCCGGGTCGCGATTTCCTGGTCTCCGGTGTCCTGCAGCTGCAGCTGGTTGAGTCTTGCGACGCCGTCAAGCAGGCTTCGCCGCAGGTGGCGGGGGACACCTGGCGGGTTGGCCAGGTAGAGTACAGGGTCGCCACCACTCCGCAGTTTGACTCCCTGGTGGCTGGAGGGCAGAAAGCCACTTCCCCAGAGTCGTTCAAGCAATCCCTGGTTGGCATCACGGCCACTGCCGTGAGAAATCAGAACGAGAAAGGCGGGGAGGTCCGCTGCATCACTCCCCAGACCGTAGCTGGCCCAGGCACCCAGTGAGGGGCGGCCAGGCTGCTGTGAACCCGTTTGAATATAAGTGATGGCAGGATCGTGGTTGATGGCTTCAGTGTGCAGCGACCGAATCAGGCAGATGCGGTCGGCCACGGCGGCCGTATGTGGCAGCAGCTGTGAGATTCGCATACCGTCGGCTGCCGACGACTGAAATCGAAACCGCGGAGCAATCACCGGAAAACTGCTCTGCCCTGACGTCATTCCGGTGAGTCGCTGACCGCGGCGGATGGAATCGGGCAACTCGGTGCCGTGCAGCCGCTGCAGCTGTGGCTTTTCGTCAAACAACTCCAGATGTGAGGGCCCCCCGGACTGAAACAGGTACACGACGCGACGGGCGCGCGGAGCGAAATGTGTGGCTGAGGGGGCAGCAAGGGAGTGTTGCTGCAGGAGCGTTGCTGTGGCTGCGATCCCCGGCAGAGACTGCAGCGCAAACCGGCGGGAAGGAGTCATCGGCATATCCGGGATGTGGTGATGGGAAATCGCGCGCACACTCCCGGATTGTTGACGATCCGCATTGAGAAATCCAGACAGCAAATCTCAGTGCATGGGCTCGATGGGTGTGAAAGTTGTCCGGTTCCGTTCAAACGCCGTTTCCGCAGCTTCCTTCGCGCGACGCTGAAATTCGGCCTGGGAATGGACGCCGCGAGCGGCGGGATCCGTCGGAGTGGGTGCTGGGGTTTTGCGGCGACGTCGTCCACCAGTCGTGGCTGGAGTTCCCGGCTCAGGCTCGGGACCAGCCGGCTGGAGATACAGCCCGTCGGGTGTCAGCAGCCGCGCCTTCCGCGTATCCCGCATGCAGGTGCGAAGGATCTGGATGGCGCGTCGTTTGCATGTGTCGTCGAGGATGGGGACGAGCAGTTCGACGCGGCGGTCAAGGTTTCTTGGCATCCAGTCGGCGCTGGAAATAAAAACTCGCTCATCACCGCCGTGGTGAAAGTATAAAATCCGCGCATGTTCCAGAAACCGATCGATAATGCTCACAATGCGAATGTTCTCACTGCGCCCGGGGACGCCGGGTTTAAGACAACAGATTCCGCGGATATTCAGATCAATCTCGACACCTGCCTGCGATGCCTCGCACAAGGCCTCAATCATCACCGGATCAGCCAGCGAATTAAGCTTTGCCATGATCTGTCCGCGGTCACCATTTCGAGCTCGCTCTGTCTCCACACGAATCATCTGCAGAATCTTTTCACGCAGTCCGATGGGGGCGGATTCGATCTGCGAAAACTGGAGAATCTGCGAACAGCCAGTCACGGCGTTAAACCAGGAGATCGCGTCGTTGCCAAGGTCCCGATGGCAGGTGAGCAGACTGATATCGGTGTAGAATCGCGATGTAATCTCGTTGTAATTGCCGGTTCCAAAATGACAGTACCGCTGGAAGCCATGCGGTTCACGCCGAACAATTATGCAGGCCTTGGCGTGTGTCTTCAAGCCGCGAACACCATAGATCACCTGCACCCCACTGTACTCCAGCTGACGTGCCCACTCGATGTTTCGCGCCTCATCAAACCTTGCCTTCAATTCCACAATCACGGTGACATTTCTGCCGTTTTCTGCCGCACGAATCAGGGAACGGACAATCGGGCTGTTGCGGCTGGTGCGGTACAAAGTCTGCTTAATAGCCACGACATCGCGATCGTCGGCTGCTTCAGCAAGCAGACGCAGGACCGGTTCAAACGATTCATACGGGTGAAACAGCAGCACGTCCTGTTGCTTCATCGTGTCGAAAATGGATTCCGACGGATCAATCCGCGGTGATGGACAGGGCGTCCACGGTGGATACAGCAGATTGTCGAAGCCACTGATGCTGGTGAGCTGCATCAGGTCACTTAAACCCACAGGCCCAGGCGCCTGGTAAATGTCGCGGACACCGACCCGCAGGAGCGTCTTCAGGAATTCAAGCAGCTGCGGGGTAACTTTGTCCGCCAGCTCCAGACGGGTGCAGAAACTGTCCTTGCGATCCTCCAGAACGTCCTCCATCTCCGCCAGCAGATCCGCGCCGTCGTCGTCACTGACGGTCACGTCTGCGTTGCGAGTCACCCGGAACGGCACCGTGGCAATCACCTTCTGCCCGGGGACGAACAGTTCCGCAAGCATTTCGATGACGTCTTCCGTCATGATGAATTCGGCACCGCCGGCGGATGGCAGAGTAATGTATCGCAGGTCATAGCTGCCGAAGGGAATCACGGCGAACCGCCACGGTTCGTCATCCCCCCTGCCCTGCAGCTGAACAGCCACGTTGACTGTTCGCCCGAAGAGCAGCGGAAAACGCGCCGGGTCATGCACGGCAATTGGTGTCAGCACCGCCTGCAACTGCTCATGGAACACCGATTCCACCACCTCCATCTGGCGTTCGGTGAGCTGTCCGGGACGCCGTCGGCGGATTCCCGCTTCGGCAAGTGCCGGTTCAATCTGCTCCAGATACACGCGATACTGGTCAGCAGCCATCCGCTGCGCTCGACGGCTCATGGCGTTCAGCTGATCGAGCGCCGTGAGTCCCGTGGGATCGGCTGCATTCTCACCCGTTCGCAGTGACATCAGCAGACTGCCCACACGCACCATGAAGAACTCATCCAGGTTGGATGCGGTGATGGCGAGGAATTTGAGTCGTTCGAGGAGGGGAACGGAGTGATCACAGGCTTCGTCGAGCACACGCTGGTTGAATTCCAGCCAGCTCAGTTCCCGGTTCATGAATACATCGGAAATGTTTGACATGGCGACTGTGGCCTGAAGCTGTTGCGGTGGAGTGTTATGGGGGGTCTGTCTGGGAGGGCGTGTCCGGGTGAAGGCGGCGAGGCGGGGATCAACGTCCGTTGGGTTCCCGCAGCAGCACACCCATGCCAAAGGTGTCTTCAAAAAGTCCGGATTTCTGTCGAAGTTCCATGCGTTCCAGCGACAGATCGCCTGCGGCACGGGTGGCGGTCAGTACGAGACGGTTGCGTTCAAGTGAGCAGTCGACACCGCTGATGCGCTGGGTGCCGCTGGTATCGAGGGCGACGGCAACCCGCAGGATCGCGGCCAGACGCGACACGATGACGCGACTGTCACGGTCCAGCCTCGCAAAATACTCGTGCGTCGGCTTTGGCGCCGCGCGGCGGTGGTAGCGGGCAATGAGCGCCACAAGCTGGTGATCGAGTGAATTCAGTCCAAAGAGTTCACTGTTCATAATGAGATAATAGGAGTGTTTGTGGTAGCCGGAGAGTCCCACAAACAGACCCGTGGTGTGCAGCAGTGCGGCCGTGTACAGCAGCGTCTCACAGCGAGCGTCCATGCGATGCTCTGATTGCAGTGCATTGAAGAGTTTGCGAGCAAGTTCTGCAACGTGCAGAGCGTGTGGCAGGTCAACCTGATATTTGCGGGCAAGTTCAAGGGCCGAATTCACAATCTGCTCGCGAAAGTCCGCTGACCAGTCGTTGGGACGCAGCATGCCCTGCAGCAGAGCGTCGCGAATGTTGAAGCCGGTCACCAGCAGGTGTTCGACTCGCAGGAGTTCCGCGAGACGCAGGTTGGAGAGCAGTGCTGGAACGAGCGTTTCGGCCTGCGAGAGTTCAATGTGGTACTTGTGCATCACTGCATCAACGGGCATGGGAAGAATGCGTTCCGTGAGCCGCCGCAGCTCCCGCGCGGGAACCTGGGTGAAACCAGCGTTCCGCGGATCCAGGTTCATCAGACGGGCGGCCAGCCGCATATCTCCGCCAAGACTCACGATCTGCGGCGGGCGATCTCGCGGGATGAGTTCCACAAGTGGTTCCAGCGTGCGGTCGATCTGGCCGGTGAGCAGAGTTTCGGAGTCGCGCCGAGATGCTTCAGACTGCAGCAGCAGTTGCTGGAGACGGAGCGATCCAAGTCGCCACGGCTGCGCATGCATGATGTTCTTGCCGCGAAGCACCAGCACCTCCGTGTTGCCACCTCCAACCTCCACCACCAGCGTCGCTGCATTGTCTCGCACCACATCGTCCTGCAGCAGTGGTCGCACACCAAGATACGTCAGCCGGGCGATTTCAGCGTCATCGATAAGTTCGACGGCGAGTCCCGTGGCGATGTAGATTCGATCGAGCACATCGAGTCGATTTACGGCTTCACGCACGGCACTTGTGGCCACCACGCGAATGAACCTGGAATCAGAAAACTGGTATTCGCGGAGCTTGCGGCGGTAGCTCTTGAGCACCCGAATGCATTCCTGAAGCGTCTTCCTTTGAATTTCCCCGACCGTGAACGTGTCCTTGCCCAGACTGACGCCGCGCACGAGCTGTTCGAGAACCCGAACTTCTGAGCCACCGTCGGTTTCTCCGATCGCCATGCGGATCGCGGAGGTACCCAGTTCAATGACCGCCAGCGGAAACGCTCGTCGTCCACGCAGCGGATCCGTCGACAGTTCAGCACGACCTGCGTTTTCGTTGCGAGGATTTTCGCCGGGAGTTGACATGGGGCAATTTCAGCGAGGTATGGAGGCGGGGGAACGCAGGCAGACGAACCAGTCAGGGAGCGGCGGCAGGTGACAGATCCTCGTCTGATTTCTTTCGGGACTTCCTGCTCTGCTCGCCCTCGGCTCGCACCAGCGCCGCAGCACCGACTGCGGCAGCCAGATCTCCCAGTTCACTGATCTTAACACGTGCACAGCCGGCCAGAGACGGCAGTACATTTCGACGAATGCCAGACTCGACTCCCTCCAGATACAGCCTGGGCATAGCCTCCACCAACCCCCCGCCAAGGATCACAGCGTCCGGTGCCAGGATATTGATCAGGCTGCCAATGCCCTGCCCCACCAGTTCGGCCGAACGCCGCACAATCTCCTCGATCGCCTTGTCACCCCGCTCGATCGATTTGGCGAGTGCTGAACTGCGAATGTTGGAGATATCCGTGCCGGCAAGGTCCCTGAGATGTGGCGCCTGCCCGCGGAACACCGCCTTCGCAGCCTCGGCCGAAATCGCCAGGCGGCTGGCCAGACCCTCAAGTGTTCCCGGCGGACCGGCCCCTGCAAGCGGACCATCAGCAGACATCTGCAGGTAACCGACCTCCATGCAGGAAGAACGGCTGCCCCGAAAAATGCGGCCCTCGTACACGAAACCGCCGCCAATTCCCGTTCCCGGAAAAACTCCCAGTACGCCACGGTAGCCCTGCCCTGCCCCGCCTGAGTACTCGCCGAATACACCCGCATCAACGTCGTTGCAGATGACCGCCGGACAGCCGAATCGCTTTGCCAGAAAATCGCGGAGTGCTACGTTCTTCCAGCCAAGATTGGGGGCCTCCAGCACCAGTCCCTTCTGCAGATCCAGCGGCCCAGGGACACCAGCGCCGATGCCCGCAATCGCTGTGAGCGGGATCTGGGCGGATTCCAGTGCCTGCACGATGGTTTCCGCAATTCGGTCCAGACTGACCGGTTCGCCCTCGCTGGAACGCGTCTTCCGCCGCCGGCGAGCCACTTCTTTCAGGCGGCTGTCGAAGACCACCGCCAGCATCTTTGTGCCGCCCAGATCAAAGCCAATCCAGTATCTGCGGTTTTCTGTTTCGTCAGTCATGGCCCGATCGTTCCGTATGGAGGTGATGCACGCCGGCAAAGAACGCCGCGAGCGCTCGATTGTAGCGAATCCTGGGGACCATGGACAAACCTGAAAATCGTGCGGGTCCCCGAGGTATCCAGCAGATTTTAGAAGCGTTTCAGCGCCACCAGGCAGTTGGCACAGAGGTATCCCATGAAGATGGCCAGAAACTGTGGATCCGGCTGGACCCTGGCGAAGGAGAACACCATATTCTGGCCCGGAATCCATCCCAGCAGAAACTCGGGGAAGAAGGCCTGCCCACTGCTGTGGCACCGCGCGGCCCAGAGACACATGGCTGCGGAAACCGCGACCGAAGCCTTCATCGCCAATTCATAGCGATCGACGCCGCGAGGACCATACTGGCGAATACAGGCCGCCATAATCTGGCCGCCGTCAAGCGGTAAAACCGGAATCAGATTCAGGACATTGACAATCAGTCCGCCAAACATCAGAGCCTTGAACATAAACAGCAACTGCGGGTACTTCGCGAGGTATCCCGGGAACAGGATGCGCCCCGCCACATAGATCACTGCAGCCACCGCCAGGCCCGCCAGTGGTCCCGCAAGTGATACGGTCACTGCGCGGCGAAACGGAAAATGCGCCGATGTGGCGTAACCCCCAAGCACATACAACACGATTTCTGACGGATAGCCGTAGCGTCGAATCACCACCGCATGCCCCAGCTCGTGCACCAGCACCGAGAAGAAAATGCAGAGCACGCCCAGGACAACCCGAGCTGGATTGTCGCCGTCCCAGACCATCATCGCTGAGGAAAGCCAGAATATCGGATGGACACGCACCGGAATCCGGAACAACTCAAATCTCAGATCCAGGTCTGTCTCGCCCGCCATTCCAAACATCGTCTTCCTCCGAAAATCATCTGCATTCTCTGGAACCGCTGTCGCAATCACTTTGGGCGGAGGATACAGTTTCCGCGAAGGTTTTGCACGGATTCAATGCGGACGCTCCATGCGTGGCTGTTCTGCAGAGCGACATCCCCCCTGCCGGAGATTCTGAGTTTGGATTTCTTCCGAATACTCATGGGGGCCCCGATCTTCAAGGATATTCTGGGGCCCATCCTGCGACCCATCGTCCGACCGCTCTCACGCGTTCTGCTCGGTCTCATCGCCATTCCGCTCTTCCGGCTGATTCTCCGCAGAGTCTTTCGAATCCAGGAACTCAGCGAAGAAATGGAAAAGGATCTGCGCGAATGGTTTCGCGCCTCACTGCTTCTGCTCGCCGCAACCGCCAACATGGAACATCTGCTCTTCAGCTGGCTCACAAAAGTCGACTGGCTCGACCGCGCGGACTGGTTCACCATGGGACTCAGGCTCCTCATGGTCATCGGCGTCATTCAAACCATGCCGGATCAGGAATTGTTCGCTGTGCTCCACCCCGGCCCTCCGAAACTGGCCAAAGGGGTTCCCTGGCTGCAGCAAATCAACGAACTCAAATGGAAAATCGTCAACGGAATCTTCTGTCGTCACCTCAACAAATCCTCCCCCGTGCTCGCCATGATGTGCGCGATTGTCGGCGGCGAACTCTCATACCCACCGCAAACCAACGAACTGATCGAAACCCAGCGAAGGCTGTGCATTGGCTGCTCAATTGCCGGGGCTGGAATAGGCTCCCAGGCGGCTGCTTCGGGCACCACGCTGCTGCTGACGTCACCCACCATCTACGCCTGCGGACTTGCTGAAAGTGACCCCACCCACGCCCGACTCAGTGACGGAACTGTTCCGCCTCCGGGCTTCTATGCGCTGGCACAATACAACGACAGAAAACGCATGTATGACCACAGTCGCACGCGATTTATCGTCGGCTGGGTCTGCTACGTCGCCGCCATCTCTCAGTACCTCATCATCGGACTGGTCACCTCACGAGACCGCGCAATGAAGGTGCTGGCCCTGTTCGACCAGGCCGTCGCCGAACGCCGCAAAGAACTCATCGAAACCTACAACCTGCAGGATGAAGCCGATTTCGCCCTCCCGGATATGCCGGCCACCGACTGACCAAAAATCGAACCAACAAAGCACGCTGCGGTTTGACAGATTCCGCCGTCCCGCTGCATGATGCCCCCTGCCCTGCCCTGCCCTGCCCTGCGTTCAACTCCCGGAGCCATTCTCATGCACCGCCTCTGCTCCACCCTGCTCTGCTGCATCGTTCTGTTGTCAGCATTCTGCCCGGACTCCATCGCCGGCGACCAGCAGCGGATCCCGTGGACCGGTACCAGGCTCAGGGGCACCGCTGAACCCGCCGCACCTTTTCGCGCCACTCGCGTCTGGCAAAACCTCGAGGTCAAAGCGCCCGTCTACCTTCGTGCTGAACCCGGCAGCCAGCGGATATTCGTCGTTGACCACAAGGCCCAGGGAGCTGAACCCGGTGGGATTGTAGCTTTCAACAGCAGTGCCGATCCCCGTTCCGTGCAGCCCGTACTCGCCACGGAATTCCTCATTTATGGATTCTGCTTTCATCCGCTGTACGAACAAAATCGCTGGATCTATGTCATCAGCAACGGCCCAGCCAAAGAAGCCGTCAAACGCAATCGGATTTCCCGCTGGACCATCAGCCGCAGTGACGCCGGAAATGCAGAGCCGGAAAGTGAAGTCGTAATCCTTGAATGGGAGTCCAACGGACACAATGGCGGCGATCTCGCCTTCGGTCCCGATGGAATGCTCTACTGTCCCACAGGTGACGGAACGTCCGACAGCGATCCGCTCGCCACCGGCCAGGGACTCAATGACCTCCTCGCTGTCATGCTCAGACTCGATGTCAGCTCCACCACGCCGGACCAGCCTTATTCGGTTCCTGCTGACAACCCCTACATCGGCGTCCCGGATGCCCGTCCGGAGATCTGGGCCTACGGTTTTCGCAACCCCTGGCGACTGGATATTGACCAGCGGACCGGACAGGTCTGGGTCGGCCAGAACGGACAGGACCTGTGGGAGCAGGTGTATCTGGTGCAGCGCGGCCAGAACTACGGCTGGAGCGTGCAGGAGGGCAGCCATCCCTTCTACACCGAACGCCCCCGCGGAAAAGAGCCGATCACGCCTCCGGCCGCTGAACATTCCCATGCCGAAGCCCGCAGCCTGACCGGGGGCATCGTCTGCCGCAGCACCGAATTTCCGGAACTCGAAGGCTGCTTCATCTACGGCGACTACTCCACCGGCCGCATCTGGAGCATCCGCAGCGAAAACGGACGAATCACCCTCCATAATGAACTCGCAGACACAACCCTGCAGATCGCCGGTTTTGCTCGCGGACACGCCGGTGAAATCCTGATCGCTGACCACGGCGGCGGCATCTGGAAACTTGAACGCTCACCCGCAGAGCCACCCTTCGCCTTTCCGCAAAAACTCAGTGAAACCGAACTCTTCCAGTCGCTCCCCGATCACAGCATGGCGCCCGGTATCATCCCCTACTCGGTCAACGTACCGTTCTGGTCTGACGGTGCCCACAAACAGCGCTGGATCGCTGTGCCCGAACTGGAAACAATTGAATACACCACCCCGCGTGGATGGAACTTTCCAAACGGGTCAGTGCTTGTCAAAAGCTTTTGGCTTGAGCGTCGCGCAGGAGACCCTGCCTCCCGATTCCCAATTGAAACCCGACTCATGGTCCGCTGGCAGAACGAGTGGGCTGGCTATTCGTACCGCTGGAATGACGAAGGCACAGATGCCGTACTCGTTGGCCGCGATGGACTCGACGTGGACTTCAAACTTGCGGAAGTCGCCACGGGGACCGTCAGGAACCAGACCTGGCACTACCCTTCCCGTGCAGAATGCATGGTCTGTCATTCCCGAGCTGCCAATTATGTGCTGGGATTGTGCGAGCCGCAGATGAACTGCGACGTGCCCGATGGAAGCGGCGGCACCATCAACCAGCTGCAACGTCTCGAACAGCTCGGCTATTTCTCAAAACCCATTGCCAAACCTGTCGCCGAACGGCTCAGGCTTGTGCCCCACGACGACGAGACAGCTGCGGTTGCCGTGCGTGCAGCCTCGTGGCTCCACGCCAACTGTTCATCCTGCCATGTGGAAGCCGGAGGCGGCAACTCCCAGTTTTCCGCCGAGTTCACCGAAGTTCCGGAAAAACGAAAACTCATCAACGCAGTTCCGGTGCACTCGACTCTCGAACTCACAAACGCGCGGCTGATTGCTCCAGGGGAACCCGCCAGTTCCGTGCTGCTGCATCGCATCAGCCACCGGGATCGCAGCCGCATGCCACCGATCGGTTCCCTGATTCCGGATCCTCACGGAGTCGATCTCATCCGACGCTGGATCGAACAACTTGATCCAGCCACCACCGCCTCCACCAGCACAAGCACTCCGACAGGCAGGTGATTTTGACTGCGGAGCCTGCGGCAGCGCGGCAGAAGCCTCGGACTTCCGCAACACAAACGCAAAGCGGCTTCCGGGAGAAGGCCTTCCGGAAGCCGCAAACTTATCTTCAGCTGGGTCGGCGACCGGCAGGAAGCGACCGGCCGCCAACCTTTGCTCAGTTCATCAGCGATTCAGACCGAACAGACCAGCCAGCCCGTTGCTCTTGCGAGGAGCCTTGTGCAGGCGGGAGGGGAAGAAGGCCTGAGGCTCGGTCGTGGCAGGAGCGGCAGGAGCGGCTTCCGGAGCAGCGGCAGGAGCCGGAGCCGGAGTGCTCACGCCGGGTTCAGCGGCGGTTGGCACAGTGCCACAGGCACCGTTGCCACAGCCATCGGTGCAACCGTCGCAGTTGCCGTCGACAACTTCATAACCACATGCTTCCAGAGCTTCGGTAGCCTGACGGCGAACACCGCGGTCACAGTCAGCCAGAGCACAGGTCAGAGCAGACACGGTGGTCGGGCTGCAGCAGCAGCGGTTGGATCGCACAGCGTCGCCGATTTCGTCGGCTGCTTCTGCACGAACGCGTTCGTCCGTGTCGTTCAGACCATACACAAAGGCGTTCATGATCTCGGGGTAGCAGCAGCAATCATAATTGCCGAGCTTATCGAGGGCATTGCGACGGTTCTTGGCGTAGCAGTCAGTCATCGACACGTAGATCAGCTGAGCGACTTTACAGGCGTCTTCACGGTTGCATTCACCACAACCTTCGCCGCAGGCAGCGGGGGCTGCACAGGCGGGGTCGCAGGGAACTGCACAGCCCGGATCAGCCGGTGCACAGCAACCCGGATCAGCTGGAGCACAGCAACCCGGATCGACTGGAGCACAGCAGCCCGGATCGACTGGTGCACAGCAGCCTGGGTCGGCCGGTGCACAGCAACCCGGATCCACCGGTGCACAGCAGCCTGGGTCGACCGGGGCACAGCAGCCCGGGTCGGTCACGCATCCGTCATCACAGCACGGTGGCTTGATGTCGGAGCATTTTCGCTGGTACGTGTACACGTTGGTGTGACACGGACGAGCAATTGTTGGTTTGCAGCAGGCCGGCTGACAGTCTTCAGCACAGCCGCAGCCCTTGCAGCTGCCAAGTCCGAACAGGCCGGCTTCAGCCGTACCCATCATTCCGGACAGTGCCAGACCTGCAGAAAACATCCATGACCACTTCATCAGACCTTCTCTCCTTCCTCTAGGACATCGTTCCGTCGACCACCCCGCTCCGGCGGATATCGAACCGGCCCTGCCTGTAACGGCCTCGGCCGGCCGCAGGCGGCAGGCACTCCAGTCGATGATTTCGCCTCGGTAAAGCGTCCCGCCTCGGTCTCCCATGACCTCGGCCTGCATTCTCACAGTCCCTCGGACGCACGAGGACTATCGTCGCCTTCAATTCACCCGCTTGAATCTGCAAATGTGTTTACACCGCAATTACTTGCGTCGTTTTTTGGTCCTGTTGTAACGATTGCGAAGTCTGGAAGAACTGCTGAGAAACTGCGGCCCGCAAATTCCTCCCAGACTTCCTGTCTCTGTCACAATGGGCAATTCACGATGGACTTTTCACGAGAATCCGGTTGTTTTTTATGTGCCGGCAGAGCACCTCCGGGCCCTGATTTCGCGTTGCCTGAACGCCCTCCAACCGGTATCATCCGCATCACCCAGTCCCCACTTTTCTCCCCGGCTGGAAGTCGGGCTCAAAACGCCACGGAGTCGGCCTTGAATACTCGCAAACGCCACAGCCTTCGCGTCCTGTTCGTCGATGACGACAATTCCATCGCCCAGCTGATGCGTGCAGAACTTCCTCGCCTTGGCCACGTTTCAACCGTCTGCCAGTCCCCCGCCGCAGCGATCGAGGCGATCGGGAAAAATGTGTTCGATGCCGCCCTCATCGACCTCAAAATGCCCGGCGGCAGCGGTTGGGACGTCATCGACCACCTCAGAGAACATTCCCCGGAAACCGTCTGTGTGATCATTACAGGTCACGGCGATCGTGATGACGCCATTCGCGCCATTCGCATGGGGGCCTACGACTTTCTCCCCAAACCCATCTCGCTCTTCGAAATCGTCAATGTGCTCGATCGCATCGGCGAAAAGAAAGCTCTCGAAAACCGCAACCTCGCACTCGAAAGTCGCCTGCAGCGCGCCGAAGGTCGTTCAGATCTCATTGGTGACTCCGGACCCATGCTCCGCGTCCGCAGACTCATCGATCGCATCGCCCCCACCGATTCCGCCGTCCTCATCCTCGGCGAAACCGGCACCGGCAAGGAAATGGTTGCCAGGCGGATTCACGAACAAAGCGACCGCAGAAGCGAACCCTTCGTGGCCGTCAACTGCGGCGCCATCCCGGAAAATCTCGTGGAAAGCGAATTCTTCGGACACCGTCGCGGTGCCTTCACCGGAGCTGATGCCAATCGCGCCGGGCTGTTCGAGGTGGCCAACGGCGGAACTCTGTTCCTCGATGAACTTGGCGAACTCGACAAGTCCATGCAGGTGAAGCTCCTGCGATTCCTTGAATCCGGAGAAGTCCGTCGAGTGGGCGACAATGAACCATTCCACGTGAATGTTCGCATCGTCTGCGCCACCAATCGTGAACTCCAGCAGATGGTCCAGAACGGCAGCTTCCGCGAAGACCTGTTTTTCCGCATCAATACCTTTGAAATCTACCTCCCCCCGCTCCGCGAACGACTCGATGACATTCCCGAGCTCGCCCGTCACCTGCTCGCCCGACATCTCCGCAAAGACACACTCCCAGAACAGATCCTCCCACCCGAAACTGTCCGACTCCTGCAAAGCCACCCATGGCCAGGCAACGTCCGTGAACTTGCCAACGTGCTCGAACATGCCGTCATCCTCTCGGATGGTCAGTCCATTCGTCCCGATGATCTGCCACGCACCATCCAGCGCGTTCGCAGTCAGGCAGCTGAGGCTCAGGGGCAACGCCACATGAGCAGTCATCCGGCAGCCCAGCCTTCGGCCGCTCCAGCAGAAGCCTCAGCCAGAACGCTCCGGCAGATGGAAGAAGAGATGATCCTCCGCGTCCTCGACAAGCATCAGGGCGACAAGCCTCAAACAGCCAAAGAGCTGGGGATCGCCCTGAAAACGCTGTACAATAAGCTGGCCCAGATTGAGTCGCAGCGGTTCGCCGGCTGACGTCAGCACGTCCCTACAGCCGTTCCAGCCTCTACTCGCTTTCCAAACGGCAGAACTTCCGTCATGATGCTCAGGCACGCGGAATCAGTCCGCTCACGGCTCAGCCAGATCCCCCTCGCAGCCGATCACCGCCGGCATTCATCGTGTGGGCATCACAACGCAGCCACCAGAACGCCAAACTGGCGGCGAAGGTGGGGCGGAGGGTAAGCCAGAGAGCTCCAGCATCCCGCCCGAATGCCGTGCTGACAACAAAAAAAGATCCTGACCAGTTCGCCACACCCGACTTTTGAATTCCACAGGAGCATCTGCATGAATCACTCTGCACCAAGGCTGCATAACGCCATGTGGCCCGGACTCGTCGGAAAAGGCTCCGGCGAAGGTCAGGAACCCGCGATCAGCCTCGAACGCATGCTGCAGCTCACTGCCGCCGCAACTGTCGACGGAAAAAAGTTCGACGGCATCGACTACTTCCTCTTCCTTCCCCACACCGATCCCCAGGCCAGCGATGATGAACTCCTCAGAATCGCTGATCAGATCGCCAGCTACGGCTTCTCCGTCGGCTCACTCGTGGCACCCGTCTGGCCAGGCACCGTCGGCGATTCCGCCATGGGTGACGACGTCGCCCGCGAAAAATTCCTCAGCGCAGTCCGCATGGCCTGCCGCATCGCCGGAGTCTTCGAACGCCACGGCATCCGCAAATACGGGGTCATCCGCATCGACTCCGCCGAATTCGGCGTTGCCAAGTGGCGCGAAAATCCCAAAACCAGCACCTCAAAGATCGCCGGAACGTTCCGGGAAGCTGCAAAAATCGCTGCCGACCACGGTCAGCGACTCGCGGCCGAAGGCGAGATCTGCTGGGCTGGAATGCACAGCTGGAAAGACATGCTGAACCTGCTCGAAGAAGTTGGCATGCCACAGTCTCTTGGCTTCCAGGCTGACCTCGCTCACACCTATCTGTATCTGCTCGGATACAACGCCCCCGAATGCGCCCTCGTGCAGCCCGGCTATTCCGAGGCGGAATTCTGGGAAGCCTACAAAACCATGACCGATCAGCTCCGGCCATGGACCATCGACTTCCACGTCGCCCAGAACGACGGCCAGGTCCACGGCGCCGGATCTCATGACAAGACCGGCAAACACTGCCCCGCCGATGACCCCAACGGTAAGCTCGACATCGTCAAATGCTCCGCTTACTGGCTCAAAGACGCCGCAGCACGTGGCATCCACCATATCTGCTGGGACGGCTGTATGTTCCCCAACAGCACTCTCGAAAACCCAGCCACCTGGAACACAATCCTCGATACCATGCTGCGCGTTCGTTCCGCCTGCGGCTGGAACTGAAACACTCAGCCTCCATCACATCTTCCTTCTGAAAGTCCCATCACATGTCTCACCAAAAACCACTCAATATCGGGCTCGTTGGCTACGGATTCATGGGCCGTACCCATTCGAATGGCTACAAAAGAGTCAACGACTTCTTCCCCGAACTCCAGCACCGCCCGGTACTCAAAGCCATCTGCGGTCGCAGTGAAGAACAGGTCCGCAAATTCGCAGACCAGTGGCAGTTCCAGTCCACTGAAACAGACTGGCGCAGACTCATCGATCGCAGCGACATCGACGCCATCGATATCTGCACCCCCAACAACTCCCACGCCGAAATCGCCATCGCTGCCGCTCAGGCCGGCAAAATGGTGCTCTGTGAAAAACCGCTCGCCATGGACCCCGCCGAAGGCCAGAAAATGGTCGATGCCGTGGAGCAGGCCGGTGTACTTAATACTGTCTGGTACAACTACCGCCGAGTCCCTGCTGTGTCACTCGCCAAGCGACTCATCGACGAAGGACGGCTCGGACGCATCTTCCATTACCGCGCCAATTTCCTGCAGGACTGGACCATCAACGCCGACCTCCCCCAGGGAGGCACCGCCCTCTGGAGACTCGATGTCGCTGCTGCCGGTTCCGGTGTCACCGGTGACCTCCTCGCTCACTGCATCGATACCGCCATCTGGCTCAATGGATCGATCGACAGTGTCACCGCGATGACCGAAACGTTCGTTAAGGAACGCAAACACAATCTGACCGGCAAAGTGGAAAAAGTTGGCATCGATGATGCCTGCGCCTTCCTCTGCCGATTCGGCAATGGCTCGCTGGGGCTCTTTGAATCCACACGCTACGCCCGTGGCCACAAAGCGCTCTACACCTTTGAAATCAACGGCGAAAAAGCCTCCATCAAGTGGGACCTCCATGACCTGCATCGGCTCGAATACTTCGATCATCGCGACGATTCCGTGATTCGCGGCTGGCATCAGGTCCACTGTACTGACGGCGACATGCCGTACATGGGCAAATGGTGGGTTCCAGGGCTGCAGATTGGCTACGAGCACACATTCGTGCACCAGGTCGCCGATTTCCTTGCGTCCGTCGAATCCGGAAAACCCTGCAATCCCACCTTCCGCGATGCTCTTGAAACCCAGAAGATCTGCCAGGCAGTGCTTGACAGCGCAAAATGCGGCCAGTGGAAGGAAATTACATAGCCCGCCTCATTTCGCGCGGTTATAATTTCTGAACAAATCCCAGCAGGGCGGCCGAAGCCATCTTCAGCCGCCCTGCTTTGTTTGTCTCTGCCCCGGACGCCGACTCGCCGTCGATTGTTCCTGGATATCCGCGCCCGTTTCCCTCCAGTCGCTTTCCGTGTTTCCTCCTTCCACCCTTCAGGCCACGCCATGGAACGCCAGCCCATCTCCCGTGAAGGTTACGACAAACTCCGCGAAGAAGTCCGCCTGCTCGAAGAGGTGGAAATGCCGGCGGTCGCTGAACGCATCAAAGTCGCTCGCGAAGAAGGTGACCTCAAGGAAAACGCCGAATATCACTCCGCGCGCGAACTCCAGGGACTCCTTCAGGCCAAAATCAATCAGCTCAAAAGCAAGCTGGCGGGCTGCTACATCGCCGAACGATCCGAAGGCCCCAAAGACAACGTCGAATTCGGCTGCAAAGTCACGGTCAGCGTGGATGGTGACCAGGAAGTCTACGAACTTGTCGGCCCCGGCGAAGAGGACTACGAGGGGGATGTCATGAAGATTCTCACCACCAGCCCCATTGGCAGTGCGATGATGGGCAGGAAGGTTGGTGATCGAATCGAAGTGGCCATTCCCCGTGGAAAACTGCGGATGCAGATCCTCTCGATCGAATAGTCCCCCGTCGCTCCATTTTTTCAAATCCGCCCTTGGCGCCCCTCAAAAGCCCCTGTACCATACCGGTGTTGGGACAAAACCCAACACCTGCGGAACCACGAATTAACGGCTTGCTGCCAAATTTCCGGTTCTCATGGTGCAACAGTACCCGGCAAACTCAACGGAGGGTCTCAGCCAGGATTTCCATTTTCAGCGGATTATCTTTCAGGAAAAAAGGGGCGCGATCATGTTGGTCTTAAAACGTCGTAAGGGTCAGGAAATTGTTATCAACGGTCAGATCCGGATTCTGGTCGTCCAAACCGGCGAAGGCAGCTGCAGCCTCGCCTTCGAGGCTCCGGACAGTTGCCGTATCCGACGCGGTGAACTCCCGGTCTTCGACCGCAGCTTTCAGGACAGCGCGTGTCATTCCGCCGCTGCGGAACTGCAGGTGCACTGATGGCGCAACACGTCGGACAGCTCATTCGCCAGGCCCGTCAGGCTCGCGGAATTTCCCTCCGCAGCCTGGCAGCTCAGATCGGCATTCACTTCAGCCACCTTTCCAAAGTCGAAAACGGCCAGGACCAAATTGGCCGTGATGCCCTCCTGCGCCTCGCTGAACTGCTGCAGCTTGACCCCGATCTGCTCCTCGGCGAAGCCGGCCATCAAACCCGCCCCTTTCGTGTCCTCGGCGACGTTGCAGCGGGAATTCCCATAGAGGCCACGGAAAACGTCGAAACGTTCGACCTCGCCCGGCACTACGACCCCCAACAACACTTTCTCCTTCGCGTCAAAGGCGATTCCATGATTCTGGACGGCATCCACGACCAGGATCTGGCAATCATCCGTCATGCTCAAACAGCCTCCAACGGGGACACCGTCGTTGCCATCGTCGACGATCAGGAAGCAACCCTCAAACGCTACCGCCGCGTCGCCTCAACCATCGTCCTTATCCCCGCCAACGAACACATGCAGGAAATGGTCTTCCCCTCCTCCCGCGTGCGCATCTGCGGAATACTCACAGGACTCATCCGCACAGGTCTCCGCTAGGCAACAGGAAACCAGACACAATGCCACAGCCTCCCCTCGCCAGCCCAGGGTCGCCAACAACGCCCGGTACACCCCGGATCGGTGTCAACCAACTGGATATGGGAGGCTGGGTCCGTGTCTATCTTGGACAGGGCGACCCCAGCGGTGAAGTGGCCTGCTACCTCTCCCATGCTCTCAACGGCTGGTTCCGCGAACGACCCCATCTGCGACTCCGATTTGTGCTCCCGGTGACGCGCAACGGTCACACCGTCGAACTGCACGCATGGTACGAACAGGTCTGGTTCTCCGACCAAAGCCCACTCGCACGCGCCACCCCCAGAACCCCAGGCACCCCAGCACCCGGCACTTCCACACCCGCGACAGCCATCACCACAACCATTCCCGCAGCCATGCCGGCCACCATCACCACACCGGCAGGCCCCAACACACGCACCACATCACCCCGCTAAATGCTCCCCTGATCCCTGCTCCCCAAAAATCGCGCGAAAGGCCCGCATCGTCTGCTCCGCCGCCGTCCAGGAATCCGGGATCGGAAACGCCTCCGCTGACGCAAACCCTTTATAGCTCAGCTCTGTCAACACCCGACCTGCGCGCTGCAGATCCATGTGCCCCCGGCGGATCGGCACAACACGGGGCTGCAGGCGGTCTTCAAGTCGGTCT